>JBEPYX010000326.1:0-2913 GCA_041641155.1 Thermoflexus sp. | reverse complement strand
TGGGGAGAAGATGTCGGCGGCGCTGAAACCTCTTCGGGCAGGGCGATGGGCCCGTCGCGGCTTATTGGGTCCCGCGCATCCGCGGATCCAGGGCATCCCGGAGGCCATCCCCCAGGAAGTTAAAGGCAAACATGGTGATGGCCAGGGCCAGCGCCGGCGCCAGGGCCTGGTTGGGATAGGTGCGGATGGCCTGGGCGCCCTGGGAGATCATCAGCCCCCAGCTGGGGGTGGGCGGATTCACCCCCAGGCCGATGAAGCTCAGGAAGGCCTCTGTGGTGATGTAGGAAGGGATCGCCAGGGTCTCGGCCACGATCAGGGGGCCGATGATATTGGGGAGGATGTGGCGGAACATGATCCGGAGGTGCCCGGCCCCAATGGCGCGGGCGGCCTCAATGAACTCCTTCTCCCGCACCGAGAGGACCTGTCCCCGGGCTAGCCGGGCCATGTTCTCCCACGCGGTCAGCCCGATACCGACGAAGATGAACAGCATCCCGCCGAAGGCGGCGTCGATTTTGTACATCTGGATCCGGATGACGTCCCAGACCGAGCGCGGCTCCAGAGGGACCTGGCGTAAGAACACCATGAGCAGGATAATGAAGAGCAAGCTCGGGAAGGCGTAGAGCACGTCCACCAGGCGCATCATGATGTTGTCCAGCCGCCCCCCGAAGTAGCCGGAGATCATCCCGTAGGTGGTCCCCACGATGAGGCTGATGAGCGGCCCTACGAAGGCCACCGTCAACGAGACCCGGGTCCCATAGATGAGGCGGCTGAGGAGATCCCGGCCGACGTAATCCGCCCCCAGCAGATACTGGTCGCTGATCCGCGCGTAGGGCTGCATGAACGGAAAGACCTTCACCATCCACGCGGGCACCTTGTCCCGGTCGGTAAGGGTCTGCTTGTCATAGGGATAGGGGGCGATGAGGGGGGCAAAGATGGCCATCAGGATCAGCAGGATCACGATCCCCGCCCCAATCATGGCCGCCCGGTTGCGGGAGAGACGGTAGAAGGCGTCCTCCCAGAACCCGACCGGCCGGCGGGTTGGAACTGCGAGGGCCTCCGCGCCGCGGCGCATCGCCTCCATTCGTGTCGCCATCGTCCACCTCGATCCTCAAGGGAGATCTCGGTCCGGTCGTGAGGGCAGCCTCACCGGGGCTCCAGGAAGGGCCCGCGGCATCCGGCTACGTGTATCGGATCCGTGGATCCAGGAAAGCATAGGTGATATCCACGACCAGGTTAGCGATCACCAGGAAGATCGCGTAGATCAGGATCGTCCCCATGATCACCGGGTGATCCCGATTGGTGATGCTGGTGACGAAATAGCGGCCCAGCCCGGGGATGCCGAAGATGGTCTCCGTGACGAAGGTCCCGGTCACCAGGGCGGCGAAGAGGGGGCCGAGCACGGTGACCACCGGGATGAGGGAGTTGCGCAGAGCGTGCCGGACGATGATCAGACGCTCGGCCAGCCCCTTGGCCCGAGCGGTGCGGATGTAATCCTCCCGAATCACCTGGAGCAGGCTGGCGCGGGTGAGGCGGGCGATCAGGGCGGAGCTAGCCAACCCCAGGGCCACTGAGGGCATGATCGCGTGTTGCGGGGTTCCCCAGCCCGTGGGTGGCAACCATTTCAGCCAGACCCCAAAGATAGAGACCAGGATCGGCCCGAGGACGATCACGGGCACCGAGACCCCGAAGATGGCCAGGCTCATCCCGAAGTAATCGAGCAAGGTGTTCTGGTTCAAGGCCGCCAGGATGCCCAGGGGGATCCCGATGCCCACCGCCACCAGGAGGGCGTAGACGCCCAGCTCGAAGGAGACCGGGAGGTTCTGGCGGATGATGTCGTTGACCGAACGGCTGCGGGAGGAATACGAAGGCCCCAGGTTGATCCAGAGGAAATAGCCCGGGCCGATCTTCCAGCGGATTAGGGCGTCCTCTTGTAGGGAGGTGGGCAATTCGAGAGAATAACGGGGGATCAAGAGGTCCCGCATGTAATAGAAATACTGAACCACCACTGGCTTGTCTAGGCGATACTTGGCCTCGATGTTCGCCTTGATCTCAGGCGGCAGCGGTTTCTCCCGATCGAAGGGCCCCCCGGGCACGGCGTGCATAAGACCGAAGGTGATAACCGTGATCACCCAGAGGACCAGGAGGTTCCACAACATCCGCCGCACGATGTATCGGATCATCCCGCTCCGCTCCCTGGGAAAGGGATCCGCTGGCCACCGAAAACCAGGAAGGCCGGATGGGCTGCGCCCACTCTCCGGCCTTCCTGTTTTACCTCAGCTTCGGATTTCCGACAAGGGGAGGACGAGGGAGGATCGCCCTCCCCGGCGCCCCAGCGCGGGGATCACCGCTGGATGTCCCACTTCTCGATGTGCTCCAAACCGCCCAGGACCGAGAAGGTCCGCTTGACGTAAGGCTTGGTGACCGTGACGCGGGTATACCAGTAGATCGGGATGATGGCCGCGTCCTTGGCCACCAGGATGTCCTCAGCCTGGGCGTAGAGCTCGCGGGCCTTGGCCTCGTCCGTCTCCCGCAGGGCCTGGTCCACCAGGGCATCGAACTGCGGGTTCGCCCACTTGGTGTGGTTGTTCTGGGACGTGGAGTAGAACACATCCTTCAAGAAGTTGCTGGCGTGGGGATAGTCCTGGCACCAGCCCAGGCGCCAGACCTGCGGCGGGTCCGTGTTAAGCGTCTGCAAGAACACCTTCCACTCCTGAGTCTCCAGCCTCACATCCACGCCCAGGACCTGCTTCCACATCTGCTGGATGGCCTCGGCGATCTTGATGTGACCCTCCACCTGGTTGACCACCAAGGTGATCGGCGGCAGGTTCTTCACATCCCCACCGTATTTCTCCTGGAGGACCTGCTGGAACAGCTGCTTGGCCCGCTCGGGGTCATACTTCACGCCGAGGTTCG
>JBEPYX010000325.1:0-2923 GCA_041641155.1 Thermoflexus sp. | reverse complement strand
CTTGGGGACCGGGCTGATGCTGCCCCCCTGGTTGGAACCGTTGCGGGCGGAGATTGAGCGGGCCTTGCCGCCGCTCGAGATCTTCACGGTCTGAAGCAGCGGGCACTCTGTTTGCGGGACGCAGCCCCACGACGAGCGGGAGGAGTGGGGGGTTGTGGGATGGCTGAGGAACCGCGAGCGGTGGATCGGCTGGAGGATCTTCCATTGCGGGCCCGGGAGCGGCCGTTGACCCGCAAGCCGATGCCCTAGCTCACCCAGAACGCCCCCCGGGCGCTGCCTGGCATCCGTGTGGCCCCCCGCTGCGTCTCCGTGCCCGGGGCGCGTGCCTTCCTGCTGGAGCCCAGGGGGGCGCTTATCTCCATCCCCCCTACGATGGGAGCCTGCATCGGGTGCTGCCGCCGCGCGCGGCGAGCTGGAGGATGAATCCTGAGGAGCGAGCGCCCATGAACGGACGATTGCCGCCGGGCACCCACATCGGTTGTGTCCACCTTCAGGTGCGTGATCGGGAGCGCGCCCTGGCGTTCTACCGGGACCTCCTGGGGTTCCGGGAGATCGGGCGGGAGGGCGCCACGGTGCTGCTGTCGGCCGCCGGATCCCTCCCCTCGTTGCTGGCCCTGACGGAGCGCCCCGGGGCCCGGCCCAAGCCGCCCCGGACCACCGGGCTCTATCACGTGGCCATCCGGCTGCCGACGCGGCGGGATCTGGCCCGCGTGCTTCAGCGGCTGCTGGAACACGGATGGCCCTTCCAGGGCTTCTCAGACCATGGCGTCAGCGAGGCCCTCTACTTGGCGGATCCAGAGGGGAACGGCCTGGAGATCTATCGGGACCGGCCCCGGGGGCAGTGGCCGTGGTGGGCGGGGCGCCTGAGGATGGTCACGAAGCCCCTCGACGTGGAGGATCTGCTCCGCGAGGCGACCCCGGAGCCGTGGGATGGGCTGCCGGCGGGGACCGACATCGGCCACATCCACTTGCACGTTGCCGATCTGGACGAGGCGGAGGCGTTCTACAGCGGGATTCTGGGCCTGGAGGTGACCCAGCGGGACTATCCGGGGGCCCGCTTCTTCGCCGCGGGCGGATATCACCACCACGTGGGGACCAACGTCTGGGCGGGCCGAGGCGCGCCGCCGCCTCCGGCGGATGCGGTCGGGCTCCGCATGTTCGCCCTGGTGGTCCCGGATGAATCCGCCTGGGCGGGGATCCGGGCGCGGGCGCTCGCCGCCGGCCTCCCTGTCCGCGAGGGCCCCGGCGTGCTCTTCCTGCGCGATCCTTCCGCCAACCGCCTCCAGGTGATCCTGGAGGACCAGTTCGTCTATGCAGAGGGTGAATTCTAAGGGTGGGGAGGAGAACCAAGGGGATCGGTCAAGCGGATCCCCTGGAAACACCTATCCCAGCCCATAGGGAGGTCACCATGGAGGTCCTGTTCCTCATCGGCCGCATGATCGTCGGGCTCTATTATCTGTACAACGCGGCGAACCATCTGATCGTGGGCACCGAGGGGCTGACCCAGTATGCCCAATACAAGGGGGTGCCCTCGCCACGGCTGGCGGTCATCGTGTCGGGTGTTCTCTTGTTGATCGGCGGCCTTAGCTTCCTGCTCGGCGTCTACCCGGGCATTGGGGTCCTGAGCTTGGTCTTGTTCTTCCTGCCGGTGACCTTCAAAATGCACAACTTCTGGGCCATCCAGGACCAGCAGCAGCGTTTGATCGAGATGGTCAACTTCACTAAGAACATGGCCCTGATGGGGTCGGCGCTGATGTTCCTGATGATCGAGCGCTGGCCCTTCAGTCTGATCCCGCAGCGGTGGCCGTAGGGGGCGTTCGATGGGGGCGAGGGCTTGGAAGCCCTTGCCCTTTCCCCCGACGAGGGAACGATGGCGTTCTACCTGGTGCGCGCTCGGTTGCGGATGGAGCGGGCCGCGGAGTTGCGGGCCCGGCTAGCGCGGGAGGAGTTCCGGGCCCTGCGGCCGTTTGGGCCGGCCCTGACGGCTTCCCTGGAGAACGCCCGTTGGGATCCCGAGGCCGGGGAGGCGGTGTGGGAGGAGGAGGATTACTGCTCCCCGCCGCTGGCGATGGAGCGCGCCGCCGTGCTGGATCATTACTTCGAGGATCTCCGGGTGGAGCGGGTGTCCGCAGGCGAAGGATGGCGCCGCATCGCCGGGCTCCCCTCGCTGTGGGATCAACCGTTCACCCAGGAGCCCGAGGTCCTGCGCGAGGCGGGGGAGGGGCCGGTGTGCGACCTCACCACCGGGTCATGTGGCGATGCGAGGGAATGATTCGGGCCTCGGCAGCTTCACGCCTTGGGAGAGTGGAGGTGGACCCATCGGCCCGCCCTGAAGACGATCCGTTGGGAAAGGAGAGGGCCATGCTGGAGAGTGCCTGGATGCCGTATCAGGATGTGGGCCTGTTGATCCTGCGCGTGGCCATGGGCATCCTCTTTGTGGTCCATGGCTGGCCGAAGCTCAACCCCAACTCCCCGATCCGATCATCCTGGGGTTGGGGACGCGGACCCTGGCCCTGGGCTTCGCCATCGAAGATGCTGGTGGCTGCCTTCGTCGCCAAGCGTGGTTTCATGAAGGTCCCCTTCGTCGCCCAGCAGACCACTGGCTGGGAGCTCGATTTCATCCTGTTGGCGGCGTCCATGGCTCTGTTGTTCCTGGGGGCCGGCTCCATCGCCCTCGATTCGCTTCTCGGGCTGTAGACGGGAGCGGCAGGATGGCCGAAGGGAAGGGTGGATGAGCGAGCTCAGGTGGAGTCGGTGGCTTCCCCCTGGGGCGGCCCTTCGTGTCCTGGACATCGGGTGCGGGGCGGCGGAGGAGGCGGGGGAGCTGCTCGCCAGCGGGCGGGTGCGGGATTTCCTAGGAGTGGACCTCGATGAGGGGGCCATCGCCGAGGCACGGGCCCGCTGGCCGGGGGCTCGCTTCGTC
>JBEPYX010000324.1:0-2924 GCA_041641155.1 Thermoflexus sp. | reverse complement strand
GGGGATAGTTCGAGGCGTAAAATGGGTAAGTGGAGATGTCCCGATAGGGCCATTGCCCTCGGGCGAAATACACCGCATCGAGCAGTTCAAACCCTTCCCCCTGATCGTAGTCGAAGGGGAAGCGGAAGAGCGCGATGGCGTAGATCCCGAAGATCACTCCGTAGGCGAGGTAAACAAGCACCACCGCGATCCAAAGACCCCGGGCGACACCCTTCGCGAGGTCGTGCAGGAGCCAATCGGAGGCGGCCATCCGTAGTCGATCCGCTCTAGGTTCTTCGCTCGATATTCTCATCGAAAACCGGATTGTGGGATGGATGCTCCCCGGCGGGAGGGCCCTGGATCATCCACGGGTGCATCGGCACTCCGGTGGGAGCGTCCAGCCGCTTGGCCGCCGGTTACGCCGGGCGGCCGTTGCGCCACAGGAGCGGCAGGGCCAGCAGCGCCATGAGCCCCGCCACCCCCAGGGCCGCCTGCTGCAGGGGGCCCCACTCCGCGGAGCGGCCCAGGTGCATCCCGTTGATCGCCACCTGAGCCAAGGCGATCAGGGCGGCCGCCCCCAGCAGCGCTCCCCCCAGGGCCCGCTTGCTCATCGCTGCCCCTCCACAAACACCCGGAAGCCCTGCACGCCCGCCGCGGGGAACCGCGCCTCGAAGGCCTGCGCCGCCCCAGGGGCCGTGGGGGCTTCCGAAAACACCACCTGCCGGAACCCCCGCAGCCGGTCCTCTCGATCATAGAAGGCCACCACCACGTTGATCCGCCGCATCGGCACGGCGTCGGCGTTGCGGACCTGGCCGCGCACCACGAAGTCCATCCCTTCCGCTTGGCCTGCCGAGTGGGTCAGCTCCACCGGGCCGTAGCGGTTCCCCGGCTCCTGGGTCGGCTCGGCGCGGACCACGCGGGCTTCGGCCCGCGCGTAGCCCGCGGGGGCGGTGCTGAAGACCAGGGCGAAGGGGGAACGTCCTCCCGCGACCAGGATGTCCAGAGCAGTTCCGGCGATCCCGGCGCTCAGCTCCCGCCCTTCCCCATCTCGGAGGACGATCCGCACTTGGACATTGCGCAGCGGGTGGGGCTGGGGGTTGATCACCTCCCCGATGCAGCTCAGGCTGCCCAGGGCGCTGAGGGTGCATCCCAACCCCTGGATCAGCAGGGGCAGCGGCGTAGGGGTCGGCAAAGGGGCCGGCGCCTCACCTTCCGAGCCGGGGGCTGGGATCACCAGTTCCTGCCCGACCTGGAGCAGGGTAGGATCTGTGATCCCGTTGGCCTCTTGGAGCGCTGACACGGAGACCTTGTACTTCAGGGCGATCCCATACAGCGTATCGCCCGGCTGGACCTTATAGATGATCGGCGTCGGGCTGGGGGTCGGGGTAGGGATGGGGGTGGGGGTGGGCACCCGCACCACCACCGGGGTGGGCATCGGTCCCACGGCCCCCGCCGGGCCCGGCGAGGGGGAAGGGGTTGGCCGCCCGGAAACCACCCGCCCGCATGCGGCTAAGGCCAGCGCGGCGACCAACCCCGTGAATCCGACTTTCCCAGTGCCTCGACGGACGGAACCTCTCATGCAAGCGCCCATCGAACGGTGTCTCCCCCGGATTGGGGCTTTGGCCGCCTTTATTATAAGGGGCGATACGGGCTGGGTCGGGGCATGCCCCAGCGGCTGGGGGACCCTGCCCCTCGACGGTCGGTTATCCCAACACCACCAGGATCTGGTTCTGCTCCACGCTCTGGCCGGGCCGCACCCGGATGGCCTTCACCGTGCCGTCCTGCGGGGCGCGGATCTCGTTCTGCATCTTCATGGATTCCAGCAGCACCAACCGCTCGCCCTTGCGGACGGATTGGCCTTCCTGCACGGGGATGGCGACAATGAGGCCGGGCATGGGAGCTTTGACGGCGACCTCCCCGGCTGGCCTGTGGCGCTCGCCGGAGGCCTCCCGCAGCCGTCGCTCCCGTTCATCCTCCACCCGCACGGCGAAGAGGTAGCCGCGGACGAAGACCCAGTATTCCCCCCCCCGCTCCTCCACCAGGGCCTCATAGGACGCGTTGTCCAGGAGCAGGGAGTAGACATGCTGCTGGCCGATCAGGCGGAAATCCACCGTCCGCTCGACGCCGTCGCACAGGACGCGATCCTCGCGGTTGATCTCGATGGTGAAGGTCTTATCGTTGATCGTGGCGATGTATTTCATCTCATCCGCTCCTCCGGAGTTGCTCCCAGCGCCCGGCCCACTTCCAGGCGTTGAGGGCCTGGCCAGCCCGTCGGACCACGTGGGTGGCGGCCTGGCCCTGGCGATGGGCCACGAGGGTGGCGATGATGGCCGCCACCTCCTCCAGCTCCGGCGGCGTCTCCTCGTCCATGGAGAAGCGTTCCTCGACGAACTTGGTGTCGAAGTGGCCGGCCAGGAAGCGGGTGCTGTTGAGGATCGCCTGATGGAAGGGGATGATGGTCTGGATGCCGATGATCCGGAACTCCTCCAGGGCCCGCCGCATGCGCAGGATGGCCTCGCCCCGCGTCTCGCCCCAGGTGATCACCTTGGCGATTAAGGAGTCGTAGTAGGGCGTGATTTCGCATCCCTCGTAGACCCCGCTGTCGACCCGCACCCCGGGCCCGGTGGGCTCGGCCAGGGTGATGATGCGGCCGGTGGAGGGCATGAAGTGGTTGAAAGGGTCCTCCGCCGTGATCCGGCACTCGATGGCCCAGCCGGTCTGGCGGATGTCCTCCTGGCGGTAACGCAGCCTGCGCCCTCGGGCGATGCGGATCTGCTCCTTGACGATATCCACTCCGGTCACCATCTCTGTCACCGGATGCTCCACCTGGAGGCGGGTGTTCATCTCGATGAAGTAGAAATTGCGCTCCTTGTCCACCAGGAACTCCACCGTCCCGGCGTTGACATAGCCGATGGCCTGGGCGATCCGCACGGCCACCTCGCCCA
>JBEPYX010000323.1:0-2929 GCA_041641155.1 Thermoflexus sp. | reverse complement strand
CATCGCCCGGCCTCCGGTCGAACGTATGGGGTCTGCCTCACGCCGTCGCGGCGAGGGTCGACGCCGCCTCGGGGGCCTCCCGCAGATCCGGCTTGATGGTGATCTTGGCGTCCACCCGCCGGCTCAGCCGCTCCACGGCCTCCACCGCCCGGTCCAGCGAATAGCGAGCGGTGATGATGCGGGTCATGTCGATCAAGCCAGCGGCCATCATCCGGATCACGCTGGGGAAGATGGCGTCCCCTGAATGGCCCTGGGAGCCGAAGATCTGCCCCCGACGCACCTGCAGGGTCTCCAGGTAGAGGGGCACCCGCTCCGCCGCCCGGCCGATCACCACGATCCGCCCGTTAATGGCGAGGGACCGCTCCATCTCCGGCAGCGTCCGCGTGGGAGCCCCCGCCGCCTCCACCAGCACATCCGCCCCCTCCCCGCGGGTAGCCTCCCGGATGGCCTCGCTGGGGGCGACCTCCCGCGGGTCGAAAGCCGCATCCGCGCCCATCCGCCGGGCCATCTCGCGCCTCGACTCGCTCACATCGAAGGCGATGACCTTCCCCGCGCCGGCCGCGCGGGAGAGGGCGATGGCCGCCAGCCCGATGGGCCCGGCGCCGAAGACCGCCACGTAAGCCCCCGGGCGGAACCCGCCGGCGCGGACGAAGAGCCCGTTGTAGGCCACACTGGTTGGCTCCACCAGGGAACCCGCCTCATACGCCTTGTCCACGTCCCCATAGCGCTCCGCGATGGCGTCGATCTTCCAGCAGTATTTGGCCTTGACGGCCACATATTCGGCCATGGCCCCGGGCACCGTGAAGCCCAGCTCCTCCAGGCGGGTGCAGTGGTTGAAGAAGCCGCTGCGGCACGGCGTACAGGTCCCACACCACAGCATCTCCTCCGAGGTCACCATGTCCCCGGGCCGCAGATCCTGCACCTCCCTCCCGACGGCGACCACCTCCCCCGAGAACTCGTGGCCGGGGATCACCGGGAACCGAACCAGCCCTGGGTACAGGATGTATCCCTCCTCATCGGTCTCGTAGAAATGCAGGTCCGAGCCGCAGACCCCGCACGCCTTCACCCGGATCACCACCTCGTCCGGGCCGGGGGTCGGATCCGGAACCTCCTGGATCGAGAACCGCGGATGCCGCCAGACGCTGGAGCCAGTGATCGCTTTACCGGTCTGCCGCTCCCAATCCGAGAGCGGGTAGTCCGGACGCGGGTCCCACGTCGCCTCCACCACCACCGCCTTCATGGTTTCTCCTCCTCAGGACGGATGATCCCGCCGGCGATGAGCTCGGCGACCGCCTCGGGAGAGACCTCAGCTTTGCGGAAATCCCCGATCTTGCGCCCATGGCTCAGGACGACGAGGCGGTCGGCTATGGGGTAGACGTGGTAGATGTTATGAGTGATGAAGATCACCGAGAGGCCCCGCCGGCGGGCTTCCTCGACATACCCCAGCACCTTGCGGGTCTCCCGGATGGAGAGCGCGGAGGTGGGCTCGTCGAGGATCAGGAGGCGGACGCCGAAATACATCGCGCGGCCGATGGCGATGGACTGGCGCTCGCCCCCCGAGAGGACGGACACCGGCTCCCAAACCGATCGGACCCGGATGCCAATCCCCCCCAGCACCTGGCGGGTGACCTGTTCCATCGTTTTCATGTCGAGGAGGGGGAAGGGCCCGAAGCGCCGCACCGGCTCGCGCCCCAGGAAGAAGTTCCGGGCGATACTCATCATCTCCACCAGCGCCAGGTCCTGGTAAACCGTCTCGATCCCCAGGGCCCGGGCTTCCCGGGGCGAGCGGAAGCGAACCGGCCGCCCCTCGAAGCGGATCTCCCCCGCGTCCGGTGGGTAGACCCCCGTGAGGATCTTGATGAGCGTGGACTTGCCGGCCCCGTTGTCCCCCAGGAGGCCCACGATCTCCTGATAGCCCACGGCGAAATCGACCCCGGCCAGGGCCTCCACGCCGTCGAACCGCTTGACGATCCCCCGCATCTCCACCAGCCAGCGCCCCTCGCTCATCGCCACGCTCCCTAATCCCGCATGGTCGTGGGGCCGAATCTTTCGCTCAGCCCGACCGACGGATCCGCAGGTTGATGATCACCGCCCCGACCAGAACCAGCCCAATGAAGGCCCGATACCAGTAGGCGGGCGCCCCGGCCAGCACCAGGCCGTTGCGGACCATCCCCACGATCAGGGCGCCGAGCACGGTGCCGATCACGCTGCCATAGCCGCCTGTGAGCAGGGTCCCGCCCGTGACCGTCGCGGCGATGGCCTCCAGCTCCACCCCCTCTCCCCGCAGGGGGTCCACCGAGCCGAACCGGCTGAACTGGATGATGCCCGCCAGGGCGGCCAGCACGGCGGTGAGGACGAAGCCGATCTGCTTGACCCGGCCCACGTCCACCCCCAGGGCCCGGGCGGCCTGGGGGTTGCCTCCCGCGGCGAAGAGGGCATTGCCCAGGGGCGTGCGGGTGAGGACGATGGCGGCGATCAGCGCGACGGCCAGGAACCAGAGGGCGGAGGCGTGGAAGCCACCAGGCAGCCGACCCGAGAGGGCGAACATCAGGGGGGATTTCCCCTCATAGGCGATGGGGAATCCCCCCGTCACCGCCAGGAGCACCCCTCGCCAGAACATCATGGATCCCAGGGTGACGATGAACGACGGCAGGCGGCCGCGGGTCACCACCCAGCCGTTCAGCGCCCCAATCGCCCCCGCCAGCCCCAGCGCGGCCAGAAAGGCGATGAGGTGGGGGACCCCTGCCCGGGCCATCAGGGCGAAAGTCATCGCCGAGACCCCCAGGACCGACCCCACCGAGAGGTCAAATTCCCCCGCGATCATCAGCAGCGTGACGCCGATCGCCACCAGCCCCAGCTCGGCCGCGATGGTCATAATCCCGGCCAGGGAGTCCAGCGTGAGGAAGTAGGGGGCGACCAGCGAGAAGCC
>JBEPYX010000322.1:0-2934 GCA_041641155.1 Thermoflexus sp. | reverse complement strand
GCAGATCCGTCACCGTGACCCAGCCGGTGTTGGTGACCGCGATCGTATACTGCAAGGTCTCGTCGATGTCGGCGAGCGCCCGCCCATCGGTCTTCGAGACCTGCAGCGTGTAAGGCTGGCGCACCCTATGGGCGGTCATCCCGAGGGACAGCCGCAAGGGCGCTGAGAGGGCGGCAGTGGCCGTCAGCCAGGTCTCGTCGGCGATGAAGGGCGCGTCGGTGATCCGGGCGGTGACTGTGAGGGCGGCGGCCGCGGCGGCGTCCAGGGTGGGGATGGCCCACTGGAGGTCAGGCCACGCGCTGAGGATGGCCTGTCCCGTGCTCGTCACCACACTTACCGGGGTGACCGATATGGGCAGGCGTCCGGTGATCACCACCCCGTCCATTGGCGCCGTCGTCACGTTGGTGATCCGGATCGTATAGGTCAGAAGGGTTTCGGGGAAGACCAGGCTCCCATCGGGCGGATGCGCGCCCAGGGTTCCGGTCAGCACCCTCACCGGATGGGCGACGGCGTTGCTCTGTTGAAGCCCCAGCTCGTCGGTCTGCAGCGCCGCCTGGTTCCGGACCTCGTCGGTCCCCACGCCCACCGTCACGGCGAAGGTGAAGGTCACCGTCTCCCCCTGCTCCAGCGCATCCACCTCCCCCACCCACTCGGAGGCTGAGACCGTCCAGGAGAGGCCGGGCGAGGCAGCGGCGGATCCTTCCACGTAGGTCGTCCCCGCAGGGAACAGGTCCCGGAGCCGGACCTCGTGCAGGGTCGCCCCGCTGTCGTTGGTCAGGACCACCGTGTAGGTGATGCGGTCCCCGGGCATCACCACGGTGCCCCCCGGTGGGACGGCCGATTTCTCGAAGAGCGGTGGCTTGTCTGGCACTTCGTAGAGCAGGTCGGCGCTGAGCAGGAAGGGCGCAGTGAGCGGGTTGGTGGTGGTCAGGGCCAGCTCATATTGCAATGCCTGCACATAAGCCGAGAGGGGGATCGAGACGGTGATCTCTCCCGTAGAGGTGATCGGCAGCCAATCGCTCCAGTCGCTCCATGGGAGGATGTCTTGGGGTTGGGTGCGGAAGCGGACCGCCGCCTCGGTGCCGTCCGGCCGCCACATGTGGAGGCGCAGCTCCCGGAGCAGCCGCCGTCGGTCCAGACGGAAGGGCGGGGCGAGGTAGCGGCCGTTCGAGACGAAAAGCCCCATGCCGTCGGCCCCGAGGCGGCCGGCGTTGATGTGGGTGAGGGGGAGGTCCTGGTCGTTCGATCGGCCGCGTCCCCCGATCACATAGATCCAGCCGTCGGGCAAGACGACCATGGCGTGGGCGCTGCGGGGCGGCGTGATCAGGCTGGTGGCCGTCCATGTGATCACGGATCCGTTGTCGGCGGTGGCCCCCACCCGCACCTCCTGGCTGACGTCACTGAGATTGCTCTGGAACCCCCCGCTGGTGAGGAGCAGGCCGTTGTAGCCCACGGCCGCCAGCTCGAGCAGGTTGTTGTCCAGCGGGGCTGTCCGGGTGAAGGGAGCCTGCAGCGTCCCCGATCCGAGGGGGGCGAACCAGACCTCAAACAATGGGGAGCCGAAGGTCTGGGTGACCCCACCAATTATATAGAGGAACCCCTGATCCACCACTGCCGCGTGGCCGTAGAGGGGATAGGGAAGCGTCCAGGTCAGGGGGGTCCAAGCCGGGATCGCGCCGGTGGCCGGATCGGGGCGGGCGACCAGGATCGTGTGGGTGATCTGGAGGCTCGCATCCACCCCGCCCAGGACGTAGATCCACCCATCCCACGCGACCACGGCCATGCTGTCCAGGCCGACGGGGAGGGGCGTCGTCGGGGTGAAGGGGGAGAGGGAGCCGTCGGCCTCCACCCGGGCGTAGGCCACCTGCGCCTGGGCGATCCCGATATCCGGCAGGGGCTGGCTCCGTCCACCGATCACATACAGGAAATCGCCCACCCAGACAGCGCCGCCGTAGGCGGTTCCGGAGGTGAAGATCGTGGTGAGGTTGGTGGAGAGGGTGGTCCAAGGGGACAGATTGTGATCCCCCTGGACGGCAGCGGATTGGATGATGGTGGTGGTGATGGCGCTGGGGGCGGAGGAGTCGTTAACGCCCCCGATGACATAAATGCGCCCGTTGGTGTAAACGGCCGAATGGCCCCAGCGAGGGGTGAGGCCAGCCGTCACCACCGTGGTGATCCACTCCCCGGCGAGCCCGGCCCGGAGCAGGGAGACCGCCCCGTCTCCCACATCGGCCAGGCCGGTGCGGATGAACTCCCCCTGACTGAAATCGGCCAACGTGGTCTGGGAAAGGGTCTGGATCCCAGCCTCCACCCGGCGGCTCATCGCCAGCCAGAGCGCCGCCAGCCCGATCCCCGCGATCCCGAGGGCAACACCAACCCGACGCCAACCCTTTCGGGCCCGCATGTCTCCTCCGCTGGAACCGGGTGGATGGGTTCAGGTCCGAGGGCCGGGCGGCATGGAGGTGCCTCCGGCCTTCCTAATAGGGCCGCATCGGCTGGATGGTCCGTTGAACCCGGAAGCCGATGGATGGGGAGGGTTCGGGGGATCGAAGGCCGACGAAGGCCGCCCCCCGATCCCCCGATGGGTTTTCCTCTCCGCGTCCCACGATCCGTTGGATCACGGGATGAAGAGGCCGGTGATCCCTCCATCCCCGCACCCCGCGCATTCCGGCTGACCGCGCGCTACTTGAACAGGAAGATGTGCGGTGGCGTGAGGGGGCAGACATCGTCATAATACAACTGGAAGTCCGCCCCTGAGATGTTCACCTTGTATCCGAAGATCGCGCCGTTCCCGGTGAACCCCCTGGCTCCCGACAGGTTGACCAGGCCGTTCGGCGCGTAGATCAGCCCCTCCCACGAAATCTCCGAATACGAAAGCTGGATCGCCCCGTTGTTGGTGTCGTTCGAGGTGGAGAAGAACAGCAACTGGCCCCG
>JBEPYX010000321.1:0-2946 GCA_041641155.1 Thermoflexus sp. | reverse complement strand
TCGGCCCACTTTGAAAGCGATTGCAGAACAGGCAGGGGTTTCGGTGTCCACCGTTTCTCGGGCCCTCAGCGGGCGGGGGCGGGTGAACGCGGCGACCCGCGAGCGGATCCTGCGGATCGCCGAGGAGCTGGGGTATGCCCCGGATATGGCGGCCCGCAGCCTGGTGCTGCGCCGCACGGAGAACATCGGCTTCCTGATCCACGCGATCCAATCCCTTTCCCCCCACACCTTCTATGGCGAAATCTTGACCGCCGTCGAGCGCGAGCTGCGCCGGCATCGGTATTACCTGCACTTCGCCACCGTGGAGGATGAATCCCTCCCTCCCTTGATCAAGGAGAACCGCGTTGACGGCCTGCTCCTCGTGGGATGCGACCTCCCCCCTTCCCTGATCCAATCCCTGAAGGACCGCCGCATCCCGATGGTGTTGATCGACAATCACCTCCCTGCCATCGACAGCGTCTTCACCGACAACGTCGGGGGGGCGTTCCAGGCCACCGCCCACCTGATCCGCCTCGGCCACCGCCGGATCGCCTTCGTCGCCGAAACGCTGGACAACCTGAGCTTCCGGGAGCGGCTCGAGGGATACCGCCGAGCCCTGGAAGCCCACGGCCTGCCATTCGATCCGGAATGGGTGGCGGAGGGTGGTCGGGTGGAAGGGGGATTCGCAGCGATGGCTCGCCTCCTGGAGCGCGCCCGGCCCACCGCCGTGTTCGCCGCTAACGACCCCACCGCCGCCAGCGCCATGCGGGCGATCCGGGCGCACGGCCTGCGGATCCCGGAGGACATCGCGGTGGTCGGCTTCGACGACGATCCCCTGGCCGTCCACACCGATCCCCCCCTGACCACGATGCGGGTCTTCCGGCCCAAGATGGCGGCCCTGGCTGTCGCGCGGCTGCTGGACCTCATGAAGAACCCGGATCAACCCACGCTCCACATCCGGATCGAAACCCAGCTGATCGTCCGGCAGTCGTGCGGAGGCCATCTCATCCGATCCTAAGGAACGGAGGTTCGCCATGTCCCGAGGATTCCGTATGACATTACGGTTCTCCCTGGCCCTTCTGGCGCTGGCCCCGTTGCTGGGCGCCTGCGTGCCGACGGCCCCCCCACCCCCCGCTCCTGCCGCCTCCCCCACCCCCCTCGTGATCGAGAAAGTGGTCACCCCCACCCCGCCCCCGCGTCCGAAGGAGTTCGTGCTGGGCACCAACTGGGAGGTCCCGCCCGCCTACCACGGCAACCCCTTCGCCTCCGGCGGGGTCGGTGGGGCATGGTGGTTCGTCTTCCAGCCGTTGCTGATCTACATCCCTGCCACCGGTGAGGCCATCCCCAGCCTGGCGGAATCCTTCCAAGAGGCCCCGGACCGCATCACCTTCCGGCTGCGCCAAACCGGATGGTCGGATGGGACCCCATTCACCAGCAAGGACGTGTGGGCCTCCTTCATCCTGATGAAGCTGATGTGGAACTGGCCCGGCGAGGTGGATCGGGTGGAGACCCCCGACGACCGGACGGCGGTTATCGTGTGGAAGCAGCCGTTGGCCAACCCGAGGGCCCTGATCAGCAGCGCCCCCATCCTGGTCAACATGGCCGCCTATGGGAAGTTCGCGGAGGAGGCCGCCAAGTGGCTGGGCCAGAGCGGCGCGGAGGCCGAGGCGGCGTTGAACAGGATCCGCCAGGAGGTCGCTAATTTCAAGCCGGAGAAACCCATCGCCATCGGCCCCTTCCAGGTCGAGAGCGTCAGCGCCTCGGAGATGATCCTGACCAAGAATCCCCACCACTATGCCGCACGGAACATCGGCATCGACCGCATTCGCTTCCTGCGCTGGACCTCTAACGAAGTGATGTGGGCGTTCCACCTGGCCGGCGAGCTGGATGCCAGCCACGCCGCCGCACCCAAGGACGTCGCCGATCAGATCCTGCAGCGCCAGCCTCGAACGCGGCTCCACCTGGTCACGGATCTCTCGGAGTTCGCCTTGCTCTTCAACCTGCGCAAGGCGCCCTTCAGCGACGTGCGCTTCCGCAAGGCCATCGCCTACCTCATCGATCGCGATAAGGTCCGGGAGGTGGCCTATTTCGCTGGGCTCACCTCTGCCCCCTACTCCCATGGCATCCTTAAGTCCTTCGAGAAGCAATGGCTCGAGGAGATCCCGTTCACCGCCTACAACTTGGATCCGGCGAGGGCGGAAGCGCTGCTCAAGGAGATGGGCTGGACCAGGGGGGCGGACGGCAAGTGGCGGGACGCCAGCGGCAAGGCCCCGGAGTTTGAGATCCTGGCCCAAGCGGGCGCCACCGACTGGGTGCTGGCCGCGGAGGCCATCGCCACCCAGCTCAACCAGCAGGGCTTCCAGGTGCGAACCCGCGCCGTTGAGCCCGGCGTGTATCCCACCACCCTGCGCGGCGGGCAGTTCGACATGGCCATCCAGTTCGGCAGCGCGTGGTGGGGCACCGCCCACCCCCACACCGGCTATTACCGCCTCTACCAGGGCGAGGCCGCCGAGTTCACAGGGGCCAAGGATCTCATCAAGACCGCCAAGGGGCCGCAAGGGGAGGACGTGGATATCGCCCAGGCCCTGGACGCCCTCCTCAAGGAGCCAGATCTAGAGCGCCAGAAGGCGATCGTCCGCCAGCTGGCCTGGATCACCAACGAGAACCTGCCAGTCCTCAGCCTGCTGGAGAAGCGGCTGATGATCTTCTATGTCGACGGCGTCCGAGTGACCGGATGGCCAGCGGAGAACGATCCCCTCTGGACGGTGGCCCCAGGCGCGATCGAGCGGTTCTACGCCCACCTGCTCATCCAGGGCATCCTGAAGCCTGTTCCGTAAAATGCGCCCGCAGGCATCGCACACGATACTTTGATGGACCTGCGCCTGCATGTCCTCCCGGGGAGCGTCTTCGCAAACGGGGCGCTCCCCGGGTATAAAACCTGGCGGATGGGCGCTCCGGCGCCCGACC
>JBEPYX010000320.1:0-2948 GCA_041641155.1 Thermoflexus sp. | reverse complement strand
GGCCGAGGACCGGCGATCCACCGGCTATCATCATGATGAACTCTCCTTCCCGGAGGGGCCGCGATGGGACGGATCTACCAGGTGGATTACGAACGGGCCTTCGCGTTGTGCGCCGAACTGGAGCGCATGCAGGAGGAACTTGAAGGGGAAGCGCTGGCCCTCCAGCGGGTGGTGGAGCCGATCGAGGCCCAATGGCTCCCCCACGGCGCCATCGCGCGCGCCTACGGAGAACGCTTGAGCCATCGGATCCGCGGGGATCTCAGCCAGAGCCGAGG
The DNA here is from genome assembly GCA_041641155.1 of Thermoflexus sp. Lineage (GTDB taxonomy): Bacteria > Chloroflexota > Anaerolineae > Thermoflexales > Thermoflexaceae > Thermoflexus. The sequence goes on along the minus strand of JBEPYX010000320.1, from coordinate 2,673 downwards.
AGAGGTCGCCACGCTGCGCCGGGCGCTGCACGCCCTCAAGGCCCTGGAGGAGGAGCAGGCGCGGCGCATGCGCACCGTGCGCGGCCTTTGAGCCGTCACGGCGCCCTCCGTCCGATCGTTCCCTCATCCACCGGTAATCCCCCACCGGAGGATCGCCATGTCGCTCAGCCGGTTCGATTACGAGGCGATGCACGCCATCGCCCGCCATCTGGAGCAACAGAGCCGGGACCTCGAGGCTTATCTGGAGCAGGTCGAACACGCCGCGCGGGACGTGAGCGCGCGCTGTCAGTCCCCCTTCGCGGAGGCGTTACAGGCCCGGCACGAGGCGTGGGCGCGCGCCGGGCGGGAGCTCGCCCAGAGCCTGAACGCCCTGGGAGTAGATCTGGCGCGCATCGCGGAGGCCCAGCGGGCAGCGGAGGAACGGGAGGGCGCCCGCTTCGCCCACCTTCCGGAGTGACCCGCCGCATGCTCCGGTGACGCCCCCTCTCATTGGGGCGTGGCCACCCCCAGCCGGCCGTCCGCCCGCCGTCCGCGAGGGGGATATGAGGACCCATCGAACCCTCCTCACGCCGGGCGGGCTGTCGCGCATGGAGATCCCTCGCTTCCCCTCGGGCAGCGCGGTGGCAGAGGGGGTTGAGAGAGCGTCCCATTCAACTCCCCGCATCGTGGACGACGCTCACCTCAGTTGCCGCCTCGCGGCGAGCCCCCTCGGTTGACCCCGGACGAGCGGTTCTGGGGAACCCCATCCCCCACCAGCGATCACGATCCCCCCTGGGATTCGCCCCGTATGGCCTCATGCTTTATCTAAGGTTAAAATACAAATCTACAAGATTCGCATAGAATTTCCGGTGTTTTTCGGGGTGCCGGCCGACGGGCCACCTGGACCCCGGGGAGGGGGACGCGGCAATGGGACGTCCTTCCGGATCGTTCTGGATGCGCTGGGGAGCACCTGCGGCGCTCGTGCTGCTGTTGATCGTGATGATCGGCCTCGTCGGGATCGCCATCGGAGTCGCGTTCGGCTGGATCCCGTGGCAGTGATCGGCCCTCGAATGAGCCGGCGCCACACGGGGTGGAGGGGAAAGCAGCAAAGGCTGCGAAGCGGTTCCAATCCGTCGCTGGGAGGTGGAGCGATGTCCTTGCAACAGATCCTGCCTTTTCTCTCGACGGCGGTGATGGCGGCCTTCGTCCTCGCTGTGTTCCGACGCTACCTGGAGCGGCGGGGGACGCATCTCCTGCTTTGGGGGATCGGGCTGACGATGTTCGGGCTGGGGAGCTTCGCCGAGGCGTACCTGGCCCTGGCCTGGAACCCCTGGGCCTTCCGAATTTGGTATCTTTGCGGGGCCGCCCTGAACGCTGCCTGGCTAGGACAGGGAACCGTGTATCTGCTGGCCCGCCGGCGAGCGGTCGCCCACGGGTTGTTGATCGCCCTGATTGCGGGAAGCCTCTTCGCCACGTATCTCATGCTGACCACCCCGCTGGACGCCTCGGCATATACGCCGGCTCGGCCCATCAGCGAGCAATACCGCCACATCATGCCAGCCCGCGCCCCCATCCGCTTCACCACACCCTTCTTCAACATTTACGGGGTGATCGCCCTGGTGGGCGGTGCCCTCTACTCCGCCTACCTGCTCTGGCGACGGCAGATCTTCCCGAACCGGATGCTCGGGAACATGCTGATCGCCACCGGGGCTCTTGTCGTAGCCGCCGCCAGCACCCTGACCCGACTGGGGCTGGGCCAGTATCTTTACCTGGGGGAGCTGGTCGCCGCCACGCTGATGTTCGTCGGCTTCCTGTTGGCCACCCAGCGTCCTGCGGTCACCCCCGCCGCCCAGAAGGCGTGAGCAGGAAACCCGCCGCCATGGGAGGGGCAGGCCTCCCCGCGACTCGCTTATAATTGCAGATAACACCGACGGAGCGGGCAGGAGGGGAGGCATGGCGGAAGGGTCAATGTGGCGCGGGGTCATCCATGCGTATCGTCCGTTCCTTCGGATCGCTTCCATAGATCCGATCACGCTCTACGAAGGCAACACCCCTCTGGTGCCGGCCCCTCGCCTGGCCCGGGCCATCGGCTTCCCTGGCTCCCTTTATTTGAAATACGAAGGCCTCAACCCGACAGGGTCCTTCAAGGATCGGGGGATGACCACCGCGCTGACCCAGGCGGTGGCGGAGGGAGCGCGGGCGGTGATCTGCGCCAGCACCGGGAACACCGCCGCCTCGGCGGCCGCTTACGCCGCCCGCGCTGGCCTGCACGCCATCGTCCTGGTCCCCGCCGGCAAAGTGGCGCTGGGGAAGCTCGCCGCTGCGATGGCCTACGGCGCCACCGTCCTCGCTGTGGAAGGCAACTTCGATGAAGCGCTCGCCCTGGTGCGGCGGGCCGTTGAGGTCTATCCGATCGCCTTGGTGAACTCCCTGAACCCCTACCGGCTGGAGGGTCAACAGACAGCGGCCTTCGAGATCTGCGACCAGTTGGGGCGCGCGCCAGACTGGCTCTGCATCCCGGTGGGGAACGCAGGGAACATCACCGCTTACTGGAAGGGGTTCAGCGCTTATCACCGGGCGGGCCGCATTGGCTCGCTCCCGCGCCTGCTGGGGGTCCAGGCGGAAGGGGCGGCCCCGCTGGTGTATGGCCACCCGGTAGATCGGCCGGAGACCATCGCCACCGCCATCCGGATC
>JBEPYX010000319.1:0-2955 GCA_041641155.1 Thermoflexus sp. | reverse complement strand
CCAGCGCGTGGTTCATGCGCATCTTGGTTCTGATCTTCATCGCGCGCCCGTTTTGGGAGCATGCGGGAACGCTCTTCATCAGCCTGGGCAAGCCGGAGATCACCACCCGCTTCATGATCGTTCAGGCGCTGGCGCTGGCCATCACGGGGCTGCCGTTGACCCTGATATGGGGCGCGGTCGGCACCTGTCTGGCGGTGGGTCTGGCCTCCGCGATCGGCGTGGTGGGGATCTACTATCACTGGCAGCGGGAGCTATCCCTCCGTCCATGGTCTATCTTCAGCGGCCCCGTTCTGGCCGCTGGCCTCACCGTGGCCGGATATGGGGCGCTGGGCCGGCTGATGGAGCTGGATCGTGCGGCGTTGTGGGCGCGGGTGGTGGTTCAAGCGGGATATGCGGTCGTGGCGTTCACGGCGCTGAATCTCCTGATCCGCCCGCGCGAAACCCGCGATCGTTTGCGATATGTCTGGCGGCTGGCCCTCCGGAGGGAGTAGGCGGATGCGCGTTCTCTACGTGGCGCCGCGGCACTGGCCGAGCGTGGGCGGGGCTCAGCTTCTGGCGCGGGAGCTGGCGAGGCGGATGGCCGCCCGCCATTCCGTGATGGTGGTTGCCCAGTTCGTCACGGACCATGGCAGTTTCGCGAAAGCTCTGGCGAACGCAGTCAACTTGGAATACGAAGACGATGGGATCTCGGTCCGCCACATCGGTCCGACCGGACCATGGCGGATGCTTCTGCGGATGATGGGCGAGCTGTATGAGCGCACCCGTGCGATCCGCCCTGCCTTCGCGATCATGCTGGATCGAGCGGTGCGGCCCCAGTTGGAGCGGGCCATTCGCGATTTCCGCCCCCATGTCGTGCACGCCGTGCATGTGGGGTTGATGTATTCCTCGGAGATGGCGTATCGAGCCGCGCGGCGATGGGGCCTCCCGTTCATATGGACACCGTTTCCGCACATCGAGGGGGGCGGTGTGTCGAACAGATGGGGAATTTATAATCAAGCTTGACGGCGAGGGCGTCCAGGTAGACCATGCCGGACAAACCCAGCTGGCGGTTGCTTTTCCTGAACCATAATTATCGTTATCTGGGGACATACGAACGCGCCTGGAACATGGCGCGGGGCTTGGCCCGCCGCGGCCATCAGGTCACGCTGATGACGGTCTCCCGGCATCAGCGCTGGCGGTGGACGTGGTCCCTCGTCGATGGCGTCCGCGTCGTGGAGATGCCGAACCTGGGACAGAACTATAGCGGCGAGGGCTATGGGCCGCTGGACAACGCGCTCCGTTGCCTGCACGCGTTGCTCCATCGCTTTGACATCATCCACATGTTCGATCACAAGCCCAACGCATCCTTCGCTGGCTTCGTCGGCCGGTTGCGGGGCGCCCGGCTGATCGCGGATTGGGCCGATTGGTGGGGTGGCCCCGGCGGCATCAACGATGTCCCGAAGCGCCGCGTGCCCGCCATCGGCAAATTTGAGGAGTGGTGGGAGATCCGGTCGAAATTATGGGCCGATGGCGTGGTGACCATCAGCACGGTGCTTCATCGGAGGGCGCTGGACGTCGGATGCCCGCCATCCCGCGTGGTCTGCATTCCCAACGGTGCAGCCACCGACCGGATCCGCTGCCTCCCGGTGGCGGAGGCCCGCCAGCGTCTGGGCGTCCCCTTGGATCGGAAGGTTGTGGGGTTTCTGGGCATGGGGCAGGGCGACATGGAAATCGTCATGCCGGCGATCCGGCAATTGCCGGACGTCTGGTTGATGGTCATCGGCCCTAAAAACCAGCGGGTGCTGAACCAAGCCCATGCCTTTGGGATCGCCGACCGTCTCTGGCAGACGGATTTCGTGCCCGATGAAGAGCTCAGCTGGTATCTGGCCTGCGCCGACGTGATGGTCCTCCCCCTCACGGATCGGGCGGCCAACCGCGGGCGTCTGCCGGGCAAGCTAATGTATTACATGGCCGCCGGCCGGCCCACCGTCGCCAGCCCGATCGGCGATGTCGCGGATCTCATCACGCGATACCGGGCCGGCTTGCTGGCCGCCGACAGTGAGCAGTTCGTCGAGGCCCTCCGATTGTTGCTGGAGCACGCGGCGCTGCGGGAGGAGCTGGGGCGGAACGCCCGCCGGTCCGCCGAGACCGATCTCAATTGGGAACGCCGGGTGGATGAGTTGGAGGCTTTCTACCGCCGGATCTTACGCATGACTGGATCCTGAGAGATCTCGGCCGCGGCACTCGTCGCCATCGTCGGCGGCCTCCGGCCGGGTCAGGGGAGATGTCTGCGGGGCCCAACCCGGCTGATGAAGCCCTTGCTTCATCCAACCCATCAGGAGGGGGGAAGATGTCTTTCTGGGCAGGGCGCAAGGTCCTTGTCACGGGCGGCGCCTCTTTCATCGGTTCCCACCTCGTAGACGCCCTGGTGGAGCGTGGGGCCAAAGTGCGCATCGTGGATGATCTTTCCAGCGGCAAGCTGGAGAACATCCAGCATCATCTGGCCCAGGGCACGATCGAGTTCATCCGGGCGGACCTGCGGGAACCGGGGGTCGCCCGCATGGCGGTACGAGATATCGAGATCGTTTTCCACCTGGCCGCCGATCACGGCGGGCGGGGGTATGTGGATCTCCACCAGGCGGGCCCGGCCTCCAACCTCTTCCTGGATGGCCTGGTCTTCTGGGAGGCCCGCCGGGCCGGCGTGGAGAAGGTGGTCTACGCCTCCTCCGGGTGCGTTTACCCCAATTACCTGCAGGGCGATCCCAATCGGGAGCTTTACCTAACCGAAGATCTGGTCCGGCCCCCTTATGATGCCGACAACATGTATGGCTGGGCCAAGCTAATGGGGGAGCTGACGCTGAAGGCTTACTACAAGGAATACGGATTGAAGTCGGTCTCCTGCCGTTATTTCACCGTCTACGGCCCGCGGGGGGTGGAGAACCATGCCATCATCGCCCTGATCGCCAAGGCGTTCAT
>JBEPYX010000318.1:0-2978 GCA_041641155.1 Thermoflexus sp. | reverse complement strand
TCCGCTAGGAAGGCCATCAAGGGGATCGCATACGCGCACACCTGCTCCCCCACGGCCTCCACGATGCTCCGGCCGAAGGGGAAAATCGGGTCATCCACCAGTTGCATCGGGGCGGGCATGCGATCCATGCGCACCGGCAGCGCCAGCCCCACCCGGGTCCGGCGGGCCTGCTGGGTCTTCCGGAGCTTCCCCCAGAAATCCGGGCGTCCCGGCAGCGCCATGCGCTCCCTCGCTATGTATGCATCGGCCAGCGGGGCCGATACTGCAGGGCTTCAGCCAAGTGTGGGGCACGCAGGAGGTCGGATCCCTCCAGGTCGGCGATGGTGCGGGCGACCTTGAGGATGCGGTGGTAGGCGCGGGCCGAGAGGTGGAGCTGCTGCATGGCGGCCTTCAGCAGCGCCTGGGCCTGCGGCTCCATCGGGCAGTAGGCCCGGATGTGGCCGGGCCCCATCTCCGCGTTGCACAGGATCCCGGCCCCGTGGAACCGTTCCCGCTGGATTGCCCGTGCCTGCTCCACCCGCTCCCGGATCCGCGCCGAGGGCTCCCCCCGCCGGTCGTCGGAGAGCTTCTCGAACTCCACCCGGGGCACCTCGATCTGGATGTCGATCCGATCCAGCAGGGGGCCGCTCAGGCGCTTCTGGTAGCGGGCGACCATCGCCGGGGAACATGTGCACGGCTTCAGCGGGTCCCCGGCGTAGCCGCATGGGCATGGGTTCATCGCCGCGATCAGCATGAAGGCGGCCGGGAACTCCAGCGTCCCCGCCGCCCGGCTGATCACCACCCGCTTGTCCTCCAGGGGCTGGCGCAGCACCTCCAGCGCCCGCAGATCGAACTCCGGCAGCTCGTCCAGGAAGAGGACACCGCGATGGGCAAGGGAGATCTCCCCCGGTCGTGGGAAGCGCCCCCCGCCGACCAGCCCGGCGTGGCTGATGGTGTGGTGAGGGGCGCGGAACGGCCGCTGGCGGATGAGGGGGAATTCGGGAGAAAGCAGATCAGCCACGCTGTAGATCCGGGTCACCTCTAGGGCTTCCTCCAGGGAGAGGCGGGGGAGGATCCCTGGGAGCGCGCGGGCCAGCAACGTCTTCCCGGTGCCGGGGGGGCCGATCATCAACAGGTTGTGATTGCCGGCCGCTGCCACCTCCAGGGCCCGCTTGGCGTGCTCCTGGCCTTTGATATCCGCGAAATCCACCGCCGGCGGCGTGTCCACCCAGCCGTCCAACGGCGTCGGCGGCTGGGGTGGGATCGGCTGGTGGCCGAGGAGGTGGGCGACGAGCTGCTGCAAGGTCGCCACCGGATAGATCTCGAGGTCCGGGACCAGGGCGGCCTCCGGGGCGTCGGCGGCGGGCACGAACAGGCGGCGGGCGCCCCGCTCGCGGGCCATGGCGGCCATGACCAGCGCTCCCGGCACGTGGCGCACCGTCCCATCCAGCCCCAGCTCCCCCACGACCATCGCGTCCTCCATGGCGTTCAGGGGGAGTTGCTCGGAGGCGATCAGCACGCCCAGGGCGATGGGGAGGTCATACGCCGGCCCCTCCTTCCGCAGGTCCGCCGGGGCCAGGTTGACCACGATGCGGGCCAGCGGGAACGAGAAGCCGGCGTAGCGGATCGCCGAGCGCACCCGCTCCCGGGCCTCCTGCACGGCCGCGTCAGGGAGCCCGACGATGGTGAACCCGGGTTGCCCCCGGCTGACGTCCACCTCCACCGTCACCAGCTCCCCGTTCAGGCCGATCAGGGCGCAGCTCCACAGGCGCGCGAGCATGCCGTTCGGATCTCCGCGTTCCAGGAAGCGCGTGGCCGTGGCGTTGCCTTCTGGCCCCGCTGTGCTCTATCGATGAGCTCTATAAAGAATGATAGCTGGGAGCGGGGGCCGATGTGAGGCCTGTCCCGGGTCGCGCTTCCCCTCGCCGCTTTTTGACAGCGCGGGCGCTTTTCGTTAAGATGAGGGGCCGTTGAACGGCCGCTCCGTGAGGAGTCGGCCATTTTTTCGGCCCCGGTCGCCAGCCGAAGGGGATGCGGGAGGCACCCTGCGGGGACCGGCGGCTTCGACGCGGAAGGAGCGGACCGATGGCTGCGGAACCGGTAGCCCAACGCGCCCATGTAGGGCTGCGGCGGGAGGTGACCGTCTGGGGATCATTCACTTGGGGATATGCGGACGTGGGGGCGGACGTGTATGTGGCCCTAGGTCTGGTGATGGCCGCCGCCCAGGGGGCCACGCCCCTCGCCTTTCTCATCGCGGGGATCGTCTACATCATGGTCGGCCTGGCCTACACGGAGATGGCCGCCGCATATCCCATCGCGGGGGGTGGACAGTACTTCACGCTCCGGGGGCTTGGGGACTTCTGGGGGCTGGTGGCGGGGGCGGCTTTGATGCTGGATTACACCGTGGACGTGGCGCTCTTCGCCATGGCCTCGGCGGGCTACATCAACTTCTTCTTCCCTCAGTTCCGGGAATTCAAGATGAGCCTCGGCCCCTTCCCGGAGGTCAACCTGATCTGGCTGGCCGAGACGCTGTTCCTCATCGCCCTCCTCGCGTTGCTGAACATCAAGGGGATCCGGGAGTCATCGTTGTTCAACGAGGTCCTGGGGGCGCTGGACCTGGTGATGGAGTCCAGCATTATCGTGATCGGCTTCGCTTTCGCCTGGCGGCCGGAGCTGTTCATCCATCAATGGCAGACGCAGTTTCCCTCGCTGCACCAGCTGCTGTATGCCGTTTCCATCGCGGTGATCTCGTATGTGGGGCTGGAGTCGGTCTCGCAGGCGGCCCAGGAGACCATCCGGCCGGCCACGGTGATCCCCCGGACCTCGCTGGCGCTCATCGTGATCGTGCTGCTGTTCGCCCTGGCCTTCCCCACGGTGTCGCTGGGGATCCTCCCCTGGCAGGAGATCGCGGCGCGGGAGGGGGACCCGGTGGCGCGGTTGGCGAGCCAGCTGCCGCTGGTGGGCTTCCTGGCGGGGCCGATGGCGGCGGTGTTGGCGGC
>JBEPYX010000317.1:0-2986 GCA_041641155.1 Thermoflexus sp. | reverse complement strand
GGGGAGTTCATCGCCATCTTCGACGCCGACTTCGTCCCCCCGCCGGATTTTCTTAAGCGCATGATCCCTGTGTTGCTGGCTGACCCCACGATCGGGGCGGCCCAGGCCCGCTGGAGCCACCTGAACGCGGACCGCTCCTGGATCACGCGGGCCCAGGCCCTCATGCTGGATGCCCACTTCATGGTGGACCAGGCGGCTCGCTCCGCCGCCGGCCTGCCGGTCAACTTCAATGGATCCTCGGGGGTGTGGCGGCGGGAGGCCATCGAGGCGGCCGGGGGATGGGAGTCGGGTACGCTGACCGAGGACCTGGACTTGAGCTACCGGGCGCAGCTCGCCGGCTGGCGGTTGGTGTTCGTCCCCGATGTGGCCGTCCCGGGGGAGATCCCCCCCACCCTGTCGGCGTTTAAGCGACAGCAGTTCCGATGGGCCAAGGGGACGACCCAGACGTTTCGCAAGCTGATCGGGCGGATCTGGCGCAGCCCATGGCCGTGGTGGAAGCGGGCGGTGGCCACGTTCCATCTGGGCGGGTATTTCACCAACTTGTTAGGGGTGCTGCTGCTCCTCCTCTCAGGGCCGTTGCTGCGCCACTCGGCCGAGCGCCCGAAGTGGGCGGTGATCCTAGGGGTGGGGTTGCTGGCGGTGCCCATTATGTATAGCCTGGGCCAGCAGGCCCTCTACCCGGACTGGCCGCGGCGCCTCTGGGCGATCCCTTTGCTGTTCCTGGTGGGGACGGGGCTCACCCTGAATAACACCCGGGCCATCCTAGAGGCCCTGCTGGGCTACCCCTCAGAGTTCCAGCGGACGCCGAAGGGGGAGCGGGCCGTGGAGGGGGAGGTAGATCCGATGGGGTGGATCGAGGGGGCCTTCGCCCTCTACGCCCTCTTTCTGGCCTGGCAGGCATGGCGCCATGACATCGAAGGGGTGGTGCCGTTCCTGTTGTGCTATGCCTTCAGTTACGGGATTGTGGCGTGGCACAGCCTGATCCCCGCCCGCCCGGCCGTTGCCCCAGCTCCCGCCTCGTCCCCCAGCGGGCCGCAGATCTCGCTCGACGAGGTGGATCATCGCCGTTCCCTCCTCCGATGAGTTCCCCCCTGCGCCCGGGGCGGCTGCTGGATATCGCGGCGATGTCCCGCGGGGAAGAGGCCGAGCAAACCGAGGGAACATGGGCTGCAGATCGCGATGTGAGGCAACTATTGACCTGAAGAGGGAGTGACCGGGGGATCGAACGATGCGCGTCCTGGTCGCCGGGGGAGCCGGTTACATCGGGAGCATCGTGGCCGAGTTCCTGCTGGAGGCCGGCCACGAGGTCGTGGTCTACGACAACCTCTCCCACGGGTTCCGCGCCGCGGTCCCGGAGGGTGCCTGCTTCGTCCGCGGGGACATCGGGGATGGCGAGCGGGTGGTGGAGACCCTGCGGCGCTGGCCCTGCGACGCGGCCATGCACTTCGCGGCCTTCATCGAGGCGGGGGAGTCCATGCAGGAGCCGATGAAGTATTTCCGGAACAACGTTGCCCACACCATCGCCTTCCTGGAGGCGCTGCTGGCCGCGGGCGTGGATCGCGTGGTGTTCTCCTCCACCGCCGCGGTCTATGTCCCCTCCCCCGAGCCGCTGACGGAGTCCTCGCCCATCGGGCCGGTGAACGTCTATGGGGAGACCAAGGCAACGGTCGAGCGCATCCTGGCGTGGTTGCACCGGACCCGCGGGCTGCGATACGCTGCTCTGCGCTACTTCAACGCCGGTGGGGCGACGGCAGCGCGGGGGGAGGATCACCGGCCGGAGAGCCACCTGATCCCGAACATCCTGGCTGTCGCCCTGGGCCGGCAGCCCTATGTGGCGATCTATGGGACTGATTACCCGACGCGGGACGGGACGTGCGTGCGGGATTACATCCACGTGGTGGATCTGGCCCGGGCGCATCTGCTCGCGCTGGAGGCCCTGGCGGAGCGGCCGGTGATGGTCTATAACGTGGGGACTGGCGTGGGCTACACGGTGCGGGAGGTCCTGGAGGTATGCCGGGAGGTGACCGGCCACCCCATCCCTGCGGTTGAAGCTCCGCGGCGGCCGGGGGATGCGCCGATGCTGGTTGCCTCGCCGGAGGCCATCCGGCGGGATCTGGGGTGGGCCCCACAACACACCCTGCGGGACATCGTGGCCAGCGCCTGGCGCTGGATGCAGGCCCACCCGAAGGGATATCCGGGTTGAGGAGGCCTTGACCGGCCTGGAGGTTTCCGGGAGAGGCAGGTATCATAAGGATGCGCTGGCGATCCGCGGCGTTCCTCGCGAAGAGATGGACGGTTGATCGCAGGAGGCGGCGATGCCTTTCCGTCTTGGACCCACTGAGCTGGTGCTCATCCTGTTGATCGCCCTGCTGCTCTTCGGGCCTGGCCGCCTGAGCCACCTGGCCCGCGAGTTGGGGCAGAGCATCCGGGAGTTCCGCCGGGGCTTGACCGCAGAGGAGGAGGAAAAGAAGGAAGGTGGGAAGACGGACAAGCCCTCGTAAGGTCAGGGGAAAGGGCCCATGGTTCAGTGGAACCAACCCAGCCCCAGGCCCACTGTGGAGGCGGTGATGGCGGCCACGCTGAGCCCCCACAGGGGCAGCCCGGCCCGCAGGAAGTCCTTCGGCCGGTAACCCCCGGCGCCCATCACGAGGGCGTTGGCGGGGTGGGCCATCGGTGTGAGGAAAGCGGCCGAGGTGGCCAGGGCCACCGCCAGCCCCATCGCATGGGGCGGGATCCCCAGGAGGGCGGCCGCCCGCAGGGCGATCGGCCCCCAGACCACGGCGGTGACCGAGGCGGAGAGCACCTGGGTGAGCGCTGCCGCTACCCCTGTGAACACGAGCACCCCGACCCACGGCGAGGCCCCGCCTACCCACCGAAGCAGCATGCCCCCTAAGGCCTCCGCCGCCCCCGCGCGGGAGATCGCGATGGAGAGGGGGAGCAGCCCGGCGACCATGAACACTGTCGGCCACTCGATGGCCCGATACGC
>JBEPYX010000316.1:0-3002 GCA_041641155.1 Thermoflexus sp. | reverse complement strand
AGGCCCTCGAGGCCCTTACCGGGCTTTCTCCCACCATCGGTTCAGCTCCTCAAAGGAGACCCGGGACGTGAGATCCAGGCTGAGCGGCGTGACCGAGACGAAGCCGTCCACCACCAGCGCATAGATGTCCGAATCCGGCTCCAGGCGTTCGAAGTCGATCTCCACCCGGTAGCCCAGCGGCCCCGGATCTGTGGGGCGGCGGCGCATCGGCCGCACGGGGACGAAATACCGCTGGCGCGATTGACGGGTCCAGCGCCACGGTGTCTCCGGGGTCGCCGCGGCCGGGACGTCGATCTTCAGCACATCCACGTCGAAGGGCAAGGCCCGCCGGAGGACCGCCGCCGCGAACAGGACGGTGAAATGGGCAGCAGCGCGGAAATCGATCTCCTCAGAATACCCCAGGTGATGCTCCACCGGGGTCTGCAGGGAGACCGCCAGGGCCGGGATCCCAAAGCTGGCCGCCTCGAGGGCCGCCCCCACGGTGCCCGAGATGGTCACCCCGGAGCCCACGTTCTCCCCATAGTTGATGCCGGAGACCACGAGGTCGGGGGGGCGGGGTAGCATCTCCAGGATCGCATGGTCCACCACCTGCGCAGGCGTCCCCTCCACCGCGTAGGCTCGGATGGACCGGCCGTTCACCGTCATAGTCTCCGGATAAATCCGTCCCTCGGAGGTCGAGGGCATGCTGCGGCCGGCGCCGGAACACTGCTCCGCCGGAGCCACCACCACGACCTGACCCAGCTCCTGCAGGGCGGCGGCGGCCGCCCGCAATCCGGGCGATCGGATCCCATCGTCGTTGGTCACCAGGATCAGCGGCACCGCGCCCTCCTGAAGACTGCCTCCGCGATCCGATCGGCGATATGCCACAGCACATCATCCGGCACCCCCTCCGCGACCGCCGACTGCGGGCGGGTGTCCATAGGATCGTTGACGTAATCAATGCAGAGCAAGCCTCCCCCTTCCTCCAGGGTGATCTCGCTGGAGAACAGGTGAAGCCCGCAGACGTCGGCGATCCGGTGGCCCAGGGCCCAGAGCGCATGCAGCCCGAGCGCCTCCCGCTCGGCCTTCGTGACCGGCGCGTAGCGATGAGTCTCAGGATCCCACCAGCACGGGAAGGCCCGATCCACGGCATACAGCACCCGGAACCACGCGGGGCGCCCCGCCAGCCGGCGCGGGCGCACGTAGCGCTGGAGCAGGAACGGCTGATCCGGGAAGGCGGCCCGCAGGGCGGCCAGATCCTCTGCGCCCGCAATGGGCCGCACCCCTTCCCCCCCACCACCGAAAGCCGGTTTGGCGATCAAGGGGCCCGTCCACTCCTCCCGCCATTCCACCACCGGCTGCACCTCCCACGGTGGCAGGATCCACGTAGGTGGGGTGGGAAGCCCCGCGGCGACGAACCGCTGATGCATCGCCGCCTTGTCCCATGCCGCTCGGGCGCGCTCGGTCGGGTTCAGACGGAAGATCCCTGCCTCGCGGGCCCAATCCACCAGCGCCTCGAACGCCTCATCCCAATCCGAGGCCCGGTCGAAGAAGGCCCAACACGTCCACTCGCCCCGGCGGGCCCGGGTCAGGACCTCCGGGAGATCCTCAGGCTGGATCTCCTGCATCGAAAGGCCGCGGCGGCCGCAGGCCTCCCGAATCATCCCGATGAACGGACGGTCACATTCCCAGTTCCAGGCCACCGCCAGGTCCACCGCTTCGATGCGGACATCAGGCTCCAGTCGTGTCCCTCCCCACATCGCCTCCACGCCATGCTTCAAAGTCCCCCTCCATCATAGCACGAGATCTCGGGGAACCCAGCGAACGCGAACACCGAGCCGGCCTCCATCTCGGATCCGGACGCGGAAGCGTCCGCATGCTTAAATTAAGGAAAAAGCTCTTTTCGGGGGAACTCATGCGGCGCGCGATCCTGTGGCTGTATGGCTTTCTGGTAGGCGGGCTGACCGGGGCGGGGCTGATGTTGCTGTTCGCCCCCCAGTCCGGTGCGGCGCTGCGGGAGAAGATCCAGACCCGATGGCGGCAGATCTTAGAAGAGGGCCGCCAGGCGGCCGCCCAGCGTCGGGCGGAACTGGAGCGCGAGCTGGCCATGCTGACCCGCCGCATCCCGCCCGAGGCGTAACGGCAGAACCCGGCAGCCCCGCGAGGTCCGAGGAGGGGAAGATGGGTACGTCCCTCCGGCGGCTCCGGGGACGCCGCCGGCTCCCTTGGGATCTCCCGAGACGGATGGCCCGGATGGGACGGCTTGGGGAACCCAGCCCGCAAGCCACGGAGGGGCGGTTCCCCCTCCCGCCTACGGCCACGGCCATCCCCACGGCAGTGGGGGAACCTCCCCTTGCAGGCGGGCGCCGCCCCGAAGGGTGAAGGCCGGCCAGAAGGCCGTGCGGTAGGGTCGCGCCGGATCCATCGGCGTCGGCCAACGATCCCCTTCATCGCCTCCCAATGCCACCTCCCCCTGGACGGGCCAGCCCAGGACCCGTACGGTGGCCGCATGGGCCTTCCCCCAGGCCCAGATCGTGTGTAGGTCCCCGTAGCGCCGCCCGATTGCGCGCAGCGCCCGCCGATAGGCCTCCCGCAGGACCTCCCCGCGGCCTGCCGCATCGCGGTTGGCCAACCACACCGCGAGGACCGTCTCCGCTGGCCGTCGGGTGAGGAGACGCCGCAGGCCTGTCGGACCTAACGCATCCTGCAACGCGCCCGCGATCGCTTCCTCGCGCCACGCCGCATAGACCAGCGCCGAAGGGCTCCGCGCCTCCATGCGACCGTCCCAGCGCCGGAGCATCCCGTGCACGCGCCGCTGCAGCCAGTCCTCCGGAGGCAGAGCGAGCAGCGCCTCTCGATGGGCCGCCTGCGCGGTGGCACAGGGAGGCCATTCCGCGATCCCACCCCACGTCCAGAAGGTGCCGAACGCCCCCTCCCCCAGCATCCCCCGGACGAGGCCATCCAGCGCGTCGAGAGGATCCCCTGGATCCGGCAGCGGCTTCAGCCATCGTCCCCCTTGGGCA
>JBEPYX010000315.1:0-3030 GCA_041641155.1 Thermoflexus sp. | reverse complement strand
GCGCATCGCCCACCCCCTTCCCGCTTCACAGGCCCCGGCGGGTGCGGATCGCCTCGAGGGCGCGGCCGAGGAAGGCCTCCAGGCTCATCGCCCCGAGGTCCTCCCCCGTCCTCAAGCGGACGGCCACTGTCCCCGCGGCCTGCTCCCGATCCCCAACGATCAGCATATAGGGGACCTTCTGGAGCTGGGCGTCGCGGATCTTGGCCTGCATGCGCTCGCTGCGGTCGTCCACCTCCACCCGCAGGCCGGCGGCTCGCAGCTTCGCCCCGATCTCCTGGGCGTAGGGCACGTGGCGGTCGGTGATCGGGATGACCACCGCCTGGACAGGGGCCAGCCAGACAGGGAAGGCGCCGGCGTAGTGCTCGGTCAGGATGCCGAGGAAGCGCTCGAAGGAGCCGAAGATCGCCCGGTGGATCATCACCGGGCGCTTGGGCGTGCCGTCCCGATCCATGTATTCCAGCTCGAACCGCTCCGGCATCTGGAAGTCGAGCTGCACGGTGGCCAGCTGCCAGTCGCGCCCGATGGCGTCCTTCACCTGGACGTCGATCTTGGGCCCGTAGAAAGCCCCTTCCCCTTCCTTGAGGCCGTATTCGATCCCTCGGCGCTCCAGGGCCTGGCGCAGGGCCTCCTCGGCGATCTCCCACAGCCTTGGGTCTCCCATCGCCTTCGGTGGCTTCGTGCTCAGGAAGAACTCCGGCTCGAAGTCGAAGATCTGGTAGAAGCTATGGATCAGGTCCAGCACGCCGTCGATCTCCTCCAGGATCTGGTCGGGCCGGCAGTAGATGTGGGCGTCGTCCATGGTGATCTGCCGCACCCGCAGCATCCCGTGGAGTGTCCCTGAGCGCTCGAACCGGTGCAGCCGCCCGATCTCGTTCAGCCGCAGGGGGAGATCCCGGTAAGACCGCAGGCGAGAGCGGTAGATGATCGTGGACTCGGGGCAATTCATCGGCTTGAGGGAGAACTCCTGCCCCTCGACCTCCAGCAGGAACATGTTCTCTTTGTAGTGCTCCCAGTGACCGGATTGCTCCCACAGCCTCCGGTGGACCAGGATGGGGGTGGAGATCTCCTGGTAGCCCCGGCGGTCGTGCTCCTCCCGCCACAGGCGCTCCAGCTCCCGGAAGAGGATCATGCCCTTGGGGTGCCAGAAGGGCGCCCCGGGGGCGATCTCGTGGAACGAGAAGAGGTCCAGCTCCCGGCCCAGGCGTCGGTGGTCGCGCCGCTTGGCCTCCTCCAGCCGCCAGAGGTATTGCTCCAGTTGCTCCGGCGTCTCCCATGCCGTCCCATAGATCCGCTGGAGCATGGGCCGGCGCTCGTCGCCGCGCCAGTAGGCCCCGGCCACATGGAGCAGTTTGAAGGCCCCTGGGTGGATCTGACCGGTGTGCTCAACGTGGGGGCCGCGACACAGGTCTTCGAAGGTGTCATGCCGATACGTGGTGAGGACGGGGCGCTGGCCCGGGGGGAGCGGGTTGCCGTATTCGTCCGTGCCGCGCTGGAGGATGTCCTCGATCAGCTCCAGTTTATAGGGCTGATCCTGGAAGAGAGCGCGGGCTTCCTCGGGGGTGACCTCGCGGCGGATGAAGGGATGGTTCCCGGCGATGATCTCCCGCATCCGGGCCTCGATCCGCTCCAGGTCCTCCGGCGTCAGCGGCCGGGGCAGGTCGAAGTCGTAATAGAACCCGTCCTCGATGGGCGGCCCGATCCCCAGTTTCCCCTCCGGGAACATCTCCAGGACTGCCTGGGCCATGATATGGGCGCACGAGTGGCGGATTCGGTAAAGCCATGTGTCCTGATAAGGCACGATCTTCTTCTGCGGCATCGGACACCTCCATGCCCTCGAAAGGGCCTTCCGGCCGCTTCGGAGAGCGGCCCGGAAGCCGGGTTCTTGTTCGGTTTCTCTCGAACGGCGGGCGCTGAAAAAAATGCGCCTCCCGCCCCATCGGGACGGGAGGCGCCCGCCTCCCGCGGTTCCACCCCACTTCGGCCGCGCGGTCACGCACGGCCGCCCTCGACACCGGATAACGGCGGCAGGCCGTCCATCCCTACCCCGGCGGCGCCGGATCGGGATGGCCCCTCCAGGGCGGTGCCCTCCGGACCGCCACGACGGGCCCTCCCAGCCTGCGAGGCCCGCGCTCTGGCGTGGGGCTCCCCGAGGGCGTGTCCCCTTCCTCGGGTTTCCAGCATTTCATCTTTAGTCATATGGAAGCGAGTCATATGGAAGCGCCCGCCGGCCGGGCGGGTGGGAACGAGTGGGCGGTAGAGGACTCGAACCTCTGACCTCCGCGTTGTCAACACGGCGCTCTCACCACCTGAGCTAACCGCCCACCTACTTTATGATTATAACAGGAGCCCTGGGGTGCGGCAAGGCGAAGGCTCCGCCTCTGGCATTCCGGCTCGTCTTCGTCGCGACCGTTGGGCGCTCAGCGCTGCGGCGTGCTGCTGGGGATGTTGTGGCGCGCCCCGGATCGAAATCCCTCGCGGCGTTGACGATGTTCGCACGTCAGGGGCAGCCGCGTGCCTTGACGCCTCCTTCGCCTCTCACGTAAGATAAAGGCGAGCCCTCTTCCATCTCCCCACGGATCCGAGATCGAGCGAAGGAGAGGTCCATGTCCGATTTCCTGTTCCGGGGTTCGCTGGCGGAAGTGGATCCGGATGTGGCCGCCCTGATCCGCTATGAACACGAGCGCCAGATCCGCAAGCTGATCCTCATCCCCTCCGAATCCTACGCCCCGGCGGCCGTCCGCGAGGCGCTGGGTTCGGTGTTCCAGAACCTCTACGCCGAAGGTTATCCCCACGAGCGCACCCGCACCCAGACCGAGGCGGAACTGTTGGACTACGAGGACCAGTTGGGCTTCTACCGACGCTACAGCGATGGGCGCTATTACAAGGGCGTGGAATACGCCGACATCGTGGAGGCGCTGGCCCGGCGGCGGTGCGCCGAGGCCTTCGCCACCCCCGAGATCCCCCCCGAGCGGATCTTCGTCAACGTCCAGCCCCTCTCCGGCGCCCCGGCCAACAACGCCGTCTACGAGG
>JBEPYX010000314.1:0-3050 GCA_041641155.1 Thermoflexus sp. | reverse complement strand
CGCGAGCTGGGCGAGGCCGATGAGCATCAGATGGAGATCGAGGCGTTCCGGCAGAAGATCGAAGAGGCCGGGATGCCACCGGAGGCCAAGCGGGAGGCCCTCCGGGAGCTGGATCGCATGGCCAAGCTGCCGCCCGCCTCCGCGGAATACGGCGTGATCCGCACCTACCTGGACTGGATGGTCAACCTCCCCTGGAACAAGACCACGCCGGACAACCTGGATGTGGCCCACGCCCGGAAAGTCCTGGACGAGGATCATTACGGACTACAGGACGTGAAGGAGCGCATCCTCGAATATCTGGCCGTGCGCAAGCTGAAGCAGGAGCGCGCCCAGGAGTTGGAGGGGCTGGAGGCCCGCGATTCCATCCGCCGGACCCGGGAGGGGGCGATCCTGTGCTTCGTGGGGCCGCCCGGGGTGGGCAAGACCTCCCTGGGCCAGTCCATCGCCCGGGCCATGGGGCGGAAGTTCGTCCGCATCGCCCTGGGGGGCATCCGGGATGAGGCGGAGATCCGCGGCTTCCGCCGGACCTATGTGGGGGCGATGCCCGGGCGCATCATCCAGGCGCTGCGGCGGGTGGAGTCGCGCAACCCGGTGTTCATGCTCGATGAGGTGGACAAGATCGGGGTGGACTGGCGGGGCGATCCGGCCTCGGCGCTGCTGGAGGTGCTGGACCCTGAGCAGAACCGGGAGTTCCGGGACCACTACCTGGATGTGCCCTTCGACCTCTCCCAGGTCCTGTTCATCTGCACGGCGAACCAACTCGACACGATCCCCGCTCCCCTGCGGGATCGGATGGAGATCATCTCCATCCCCGGCTATACGGAGACGGAGAAGTTCCACATCGCCATGGGGTATCTCATCCCGCGGCAGCTGCGGGAGAACGGGCTGCTGCCGGGGGAGGTGACCTTCACCGAGGCAGCGGTGCGCCGCATCATCCGGGAATACACCCGCGAGGCGGGGGTGCGGAACCTGGAGCGGGCCATCGGGCGGGTGTGCCGCAAGGTGGCCACCCGGATCGCGGAGGGGGCCTCGGAGGCGGCGCTGGTGGACGCGGAGGATGTGCCCCGCTACCTGGGCAAGCCCCTGTTTACAGAGGAGGAGATCGCCCACCGCGTGGAGGTCCCCGGCGTGGCCATCGGTCTGGCGTGGACGCCTACGGGGGGCGATGTGCTGTTCATCGAGGCGACGCGCATGCCGGGGAGCAAAGGGTTCGTCCTCACCGGGTCCCTGGGGGAGGTGATGCGGGAGTCCGCCCAGGCGGCCCTGAGCTACGTGCGCGCCCACGCCCGCGACTACGGCATCCTCGAGCGCTTCTTTGATCGGAGCGACATCCACATCCACGTGCCGGCGGGCGCCGTGCCCAAGGACGGCCCTTCCGCGGGCCTCACCATCGTCACCGCCCTGGTCTCGCTGCTCACCGAGCGCCCGGTGCGGCCGGACGTCGGGATGACGGGGGAGATCACGCTGCGGGGGAAGGTGCTGCCGGTGGGCGGCATCAAGGAGAAGGTCCTGGCCGCCCATCGGGTGGGCCTGCGCACCGTCATCCTCCCGAAGCGCAACGAGAAAGACCTGGAGGATGTACCGGAGGACGTGCGCCAGGCCATCCAGTTCGTGCTGGTCGAGACCATCGACGAAGCCCTCGCGGTGGCGCTGTCGGATCAGCGGGAGGACGCCCGGGAGCCGGTGTCCAAGGACGGGGCGCGCCGGCGGGCCCGATCCGCTGCGAAGGCCAAGACCGGGCGCGCTTCCCGAGCGTGAGGGCGCGCGGTGGCGAACCGAACCGGGTTCGGTCCGCGCGAGCCGGAGGCTGCCTGGCCTGGGGATGACGCCATGGCCGCCGTCGTGATCATCGAGGACGATCCGCAGAGCGCCCGGATGCTGGCCACCCTGCTGGAGTTCGAGGGCCATCGGCCGGTGGTCTGCCCGGCCCCCGAGCGGGCTCTGGATTGCATCCGCGAGGCCCAGCCCGCGGTGGCGGTGATGGATTTCCACCTGGGCAGAGAGGAAGCGCTCGGGTTGATCCGGGCGATCCGGGAAGATGCGCTCCTCCGCCGGGTGGCGGTGATCGTCATCTCCGGGGCGGACCGGGAGGCCGAAGCCCTCTCCGCCGGCGCAGATGCCTTCCTCTTGAAGCCGTTCCCCATCGAGGAGTTGGTGAGCCTGGTGCGGCGGTTCGCCTCACGTCCCCGAGAAGGAGGCTAAGCGGGCCCACAACGCCTCCGGCCGGGCACCCATTCGCGGAGGTTCCCCATGAGAATTCAATGGCTGCTGGGCCTGGGTGGAGCCGCTCTGCTGTTCCTCGCCCTAGGACTGTCCCAGGGCCGCGCGGCGGAGTCAGCCGCGCTCGCCCAATCGAACCCGGATCATGAACCGAACAACCTCATCACGATGTCTGTTCGGATTGATGTTGGCTCGGCAACGAACCCCGCGATGTATGAGGGGTTAACCTTAACCCCGGACGATGTGGATTACTTCGAAATCGTTTACTTCGGCGGGCAGGTGTATCTGGTGACGGTTACCCTGCCTTCCACAACAACGATCATCGGGGTTTCACTGCGAGGCGCCAACGATAATCAGCTCTTCATCTGTGAAAAGGAGGGGGTTCCGGCACCTTGCTGGAGCAGCGGATCAACCGCTTATCTCCGATGGTTCCAACCCTCCAATAGTATCGTCTATCTGCGGGTTCAGAATCTCTCTCCGGTCACCGTCCCCTATACGATCACCGCCCAGACCATCGGCATGGCGACCCCCACCCCGACGGGGACCCCGACACCCACTCCGACCGCCACGCCGCCCCCCACGGCCACGCCCTCGGGGTTCCCCGATCCCTTCGAGCCGAACTACGATTTCGACCACGCGACCCTGATCGGCCTGGGGCAGAAATACACGGGCCTGAACTTCGTCCCCGTGACCCCCGGGGTGGAGGACAACGATTTCTTCAAGCTCTGGGTGAAGCCCGGCATGATCGTGACCTGCGAGACGCTGGACCTGACGCCGGGGACGGATACGAATCTCATCATCTACGATGCGAACCGCAACGGGATCGCTGG
>JBEPYX010000313.1:0-3058 GCA_041641155.1 Thermoflexus sp. | reverse complement strand
TCCAGCAGCTCAGCGTCCACCTTCTCCGTCAGCAGGCAGAGTAAGCCATCCGCATCCGCGATCTCCCGCAGCAGGACCTCCCGGGGAACCGGCAGGTCGCTGTCCCAGATTTTCAGCTCCGCGTGCTCGCGCAGGACCTCATAGGCCCGCTCCGGGATCCGCCGGGTGATATACACTTTGGGCTTCGCCATGGGGGCCTCCGGATACAGTTTCGCGAGGACATCGTCATACGCGACCGATGCGGTCATGCGCCCTTCACCCCGGCCCAGGGGAAGGCAGGGGATGGCGCAGAGGCGCAGGGCCGGCGTTGGGCGCGCCGGCCCCTGCGGGCGCTTCTCCGCCGCGTGTCATCCGGCGCCGCTGCTCTCCAGCGTGTCCGCTGCCTGCTCGAGCAGCTCCAGCAGCTCTTCCCACTCCTCCTCGGTCAAATGGATCGAGACGTTGCCCAGCTCGAGGTGGAAGAGGGACTGGCCGTCATCATCGACGGTGCGCCAGACGAAGAAGTGCTCGGTCTCTGCCAGCGTTTCCATTGTAAACTCTTCCTCCGGCTCATTCGGGAACATCGGCGGCTCCTTTTCTGTCGGCCTCCAGCGGATCTCTCCGGAGGGGGCAGACGGTGCGATGGCCGTAGGATCTACGAGGCGGCGGCCCCCTCCCCCTTGCGCCAGGCAGCCAGATCGAGGGTCAGGCGGTTGAAGAAGCTGTTCGGCGGCAACGTCCCTGCCCCGTATTCCATCTCCACCACCCGCGCCTGCAGCCGCAGATCCCGGGTCTCCAGCTCGAGGAGGGCGCCAGGGGCGGCCAGCACCAGATCCCCCTTCTGGCGCAGCCGGGCCTGCAACGCGGTGTCCCGGTAGGCGTGCTCGCTGGCCAGCACTTTGGTGACGGTCTTGATATCGTTCTTATCGAACAGCCAGACCTCGAAGGCGGTCACCTTGGCGGGATCGCCGACCCCGATGGTCTCGGAGATCCCCACCCCATACTCCCCCAGGAACTCCCCGTTGGGCAGCTCGATGGGGAACGAGAGGTCGAAGTGATCATCCCCGAGCTTATAGGTCACCCGGTGCTGGGACAAGGGCGGTTCCCAGGCTTCCCGGCGGGGCTCTGCCGGCCCGGTGCGTTCGAGGATGGCTGGGGCCGGGGCGGGTCCCGAGGAGGCCGCCGCGGGGGCAAGGCGCCGGGGGGTGGCCGTCGGGGCGGGGCGACGCAGGAACAGGAAGGCGGCGATCCCGATCAGGGCCAGGCCCGCCAGCCCGATCACGCAGGGGAGCGGGAGGCCGCCACCCCGGGCGGGGGCGGAAGGCGTGGGGGCCTGTTCCCAGGCCGCGGCGAGCTGCTCCATCGCCCCGCGGCGCGCCGGGTCCATCTCCCCCTGGGCCAGGCGGCGGATTTCGCCGGCGGCGTCCCGGGGGTTCCAACGCTGCCCCAGCCAGCTGACGCTCTCCTCCGGGCGCAGGAACCCGGCGCGGGTGGCATCCGCCAGCAACCGGAGATAGTTCGCCCGGTAGTCGGCCCGGAGATCCACCGGCGCGGCGTCAGTCCATTCCACCGGGGCGATATACCAGCCGTAGATCAGGCCGGCGACCAGCCCGATCACGAAGGCCACCGCCCCGATCAGCAGCGCCGAGCGGTATGGTCTGAGCAGGATCCCGAAGGCATCCAGGATCGTTTTCACGGCGGACCTCCTTCCGCTCTAGGGATCAACCGCCGGGTTCACCGCGCCGGGATGAGCGGGTCGCGCGGGGCACGGGTCAGAACTTCCCGCACGCCTTCCGCGTCGATCACCACCATGTCCTCGACGCGGATGCCGCCCCATCCGCTGATGTAGATCCCAGGCTCCACAGTGAGGACGGCGCCGGCGGGCACGGGGTCCTCCGCGATGGGCCCGGCGGCGGGCTTCTCATGGATCTCCAGCCCGACTCCGTGGCCCAGGCCGTGCCCGAAGGCGTCTTTGTAGCCGGCCTCCTCGATCACCGTCCGAGCCAGGGCATCGATCTCCTTGCCCGTCATCCCGGCCCGCATGTTCCGGATCGCCGTCTCCTGGGCGCGCATGACGATCGCATAGAGCTCGCGGAAGCGGCGGGGCATACGGCCCAGGACGAAGGTCCGGGTGATGTCGGAGTGATACCCATCCACCCGCGCCCCGAGGTCCACGATAATTGGCTCGCCGGCTTTCAGCCGGCGATCGCCGGGATGATGGTGGGCCATCGCCGCGTTCGGCCCGGAGGCGACGATGATGTCGAAGGCGGCGGCGTCCCCCCCATGGGTGCGCATGTATTGCTCGGCCAGCCAAGCCGCCTCCCGCTCTGTCATCCCCGGCCGCAGCCGGCGGCGGAGGTAGGCCATGGTGGCGTCTGCGATGCGGGCGGCCTCCCGGATGCGGGCCAGCTCCGCCTCGTCTTTCACCGCCCTCAGGGCTTCGACCCAGTCCTTGATCGGGACCCACTCCACATCCGGCGTGGCCTCCTTCCACGCCAGCCATTGATCCACCGTAAGGTGGGCGCTCTCGAAGGCTGCGCGGCGGGGGGATCCGATCTCCTTCAGGAACTCGGGCAGGAGCTCGGCGAACCGGCGGCTCTGGAGGCGATAGAGCGTGAAATCCGGCGCCTGGCGGGCTGCCTGCTCCCAGTATCGGAAATCGGTCAGGATCCAGGCGCCGTGGAGGGTGAGGCACACGATGGCCGCGGAGCCGGTGAACCCCGAGAGGTAGCGGACGTTGGGCATGTGGGTGACGAAGAACGCCTCGATGCGCTCCTCCGCCATCCGGCGGCGCACCGCTTCCACCCGCTGCCGATGCGCTGTGGCCATCCGGAACGCTCCGAAGGGAAGTGGGCTTTCCTCTGCACGCAGGCCGGTTAGCTCATAATCGTAATGGATTTCTTCCCCTCAAGCAAGGACGCGGGGTGGACGACGGGCGCCCGGATGGTCCTCGGGGCGCGCCTCCCGGCACGTCGCGCCGGCGGCTGGGAGAGCCGCCCACCGAAAACGATCCAGCCCTGCGAAGGGCACGTTCGTGGCCCGAAGCGGGCGCGAGCCTCCCGGCGAAGGCATCAAAGGG
>JBEPYX010000312.1:0-3080 GCA_041641155.1 Thermoflexus sp. | reverse complement strand
CATCAGCACCTCCGTGGGCAACCTTGATCGGGCGGGATCGGAGGAGCAAACCCCAAGGGGTGCGGAGTCGCCGCTCCCGGGATTCGGCCGCAAGTATTCTACCGTGATGGTCACCTGGGTCGGAGATGTCAGCACCAGGGTCCCATAGGACCGGTTCAAGATCTCCGTGCACTCGGTCACCGTCACCTTCCCCCGGTCGGCGTCGTTGGCCCGGTGGATGGTCGCCGCGCTCGCGCGCAGGGCCTCCCGTGCGGCGTTGGAGACCTCGGTATAGATGAAGAGGATGCGGCCGAACTCCATCAACCCGAGCATGAACAGCAACAACACCGGGAGGATCAAGGCCAGCTCCACCAGCCCCTGACCCCGCCTGCGATCCTGACTCGAAGCGTGCATTCGCCGCTCGGTCATAATTTTTAAACCTCCCATACAAAGAAACCGCTTTCCCCGCGAATAGGTTACGGCTGCTCGGCCTCGGCTCCCCGGGTCCGGGCCTGGCCCCCATGGGGGCTGTGTCCCTCATAAATTCTTTGTTTGAAAAACATAATAAAGTCAAATCGGCTTGATTGCCCCTAAGGATACGCCGAATCGAAAGCGGCCCGGGCCCGCGGCCCAGGCTCCGTCCCCCGTGGGAGGAAGGAGAAGGCGATGAGATGGCGTCGGGCGCAGAGCCTCGTCGAGCTGGCCATCCTGTTGCCGCTGCTGTTGATCCTCATCGGGGGGCTGGCGGAGCTCGGCTTCGCCTTGGCCGCCTACATGTCCCTTCAGGACGCCGTTCGCGAGGCGGCCCGATTCGGCGCCGACGGCGACCCATGCGGCGGCGCCGACCCTCGACAGCCTGATGTGGTCTGTGAAGACGTCTCGGGGTTCTTCGAACCGATCGCCCGGCGCTTCGATCAAGCCTTCGCCCCCTATGCCCTGGTCAACACCCAAGGGGATGACCTCGTGATCTCCGCTTTTGGTGTGCAAAGTAATGGGACCCTCGCATGGCGGCTGCCTAAGAATCGCCCCTCTGGCTGGTCGCGCTATGGCAATCGAGCCTCCCGCGTTCAAACCGGGGATCTGGCCGGGCAGATGGGTCGCCCCCCCAGCAAGGGGATCCTGATCGTGGAAGCTTACTACCATCATCGCCATCGCCTCGGGTTGTTCCGCTGGCTGCTCCCGGATCCGATCCTGATGTATGCCGTGGCCTGGATGCCGCTGCCGTCCGCGGACCCGATGGAGTGAGCGAGGAGGGTGGGGATGCGGAGACGTGGTCAAATCATGGTGTTGTTCGCCCTAATGGCGGTGGGCCTGCTGGCCATCACCGGCATCGCCCTAGATGGCGCTCGGCTCTATATGGCCCGCCACCGCTTGCAGCATGCCCTCGACGGCGCCTCTCTGGCCGCCGCCAACCAGTTCCGGATCGGTCGCACGCTCCAGGACATCCAGCAAGCCGCCCGGGATTTCTTGGTCGCCCAGGGGTTTGCGGTCGGGACGATACGGGTTTACACCTGCGATGACCCTGGGCCTTACGCGAGCGAGCTCTGCCATACCCCCCGTCGCAAGCTCGTTCGAGTGGAAGCCCAAGTGGAGGTCCCGATGACCTTCATGCGCGTGGTGGGGTGGCGGCAGGTCACCCTGACGGGCGCGGCCACAGGCGAGGCAGCATCGGTAGATCTGGTGCTGATCCTGGACAGCTCCGAGTCCATGGCGTATGACACACCCATGGTTCGGGTGTCCGGGAACCCCATCATCTGCATCTCTGGGTCTCCCTCTCCCGGGAACGAATGCCCGAAGCCCCAGCGGCCCCACTTCTGCAATCCGGGCGACCGCTGTGAGCCGTTCCGGTCCGTCCGCCAGGCGGCCCTCGAGTTCGCGAACCAGATGTATTACCCGTATGACCGCGTGGCGGTCGTCTCCTTCGATCGCCAAGCGACGCTCCACCTGGACCTGGCCAACGGGAACAGCTTGAGTGCCGTTCAGAATGCGATCAACGGCATCCAGGTGTATGACCCAGGTGCGAATTCCCTCACGGCCCCTTGCGCAGGAATGGATTGCTCATCGGGGAACTGCCAGCCGGTGCCCTGGAAGGAGCCGGGGGTGGGAGTGGATCCGCGCCCGTGCCCCAGCAGCAACGTGGCCGGCGCGCTCCGCCTGGCTTACAACATCCTGGCCGCCCAGGGCCGCCGCGAGGAAGAAGGCGCCATCTGGGTCATCGTGATGTTGAGCGACGCCAGCCCGAATGTGACGGACCCGATCCTTCCTGGGTTTCCCAACGGCTTATGCCCCCGATACAACTCGAGCGGAGCCGGCTCCTTGGATCCGACTTGGTATTGGGGTGGCCCGGCATACCGCCCGTTCTGTCAGGATGGAGATTTCGAGACCCGCCATCGTAGCGATGACCCTCGCTACGATGCGGAGGATATGGCCCTGGACATGATCGATGTCCTGCGGGAGGCACGGATCGTGGTCTTTTCGATCGGATATGGCAATCTGATGCATCACCTCGAGGTGCGGCCCGGGGGCGGGCGAGATCGCGATCTGGGGGAGAAGTTCATGCGCTACATGGCGGATGTCACAGATGGGGACAACCGGGCCGAATGCCTGCAGAGCGGGACGTCCTGGTTCGATCCCACCGCCGTCTGGCAGCCTCGGGGCCAGTCGTGCAGCAATTATTTCTATGCCCCCGACGCAAGTGCGTTGCAACAGATCTTCCGGGAGATCGCACGGCGGATCTTCACGCGGATCTACCGGTGAGGACAGGCGTCCGCCATAGGGATTCGGATCAGGGGAAAGGAGGGATGGGATGCGCCTTCGGGCCCAGGGGACGTTGGAGTTTGCGATCGCTTTGCCTGTGTTCCTGCTGCTGGTCTTCACCGTCATCGAACTGGGCCGGGTGTTCTACGCCTGGGTGGTGATTGAGAACAACGCCCGCGCGGCGGCCCGTTATCTGAGTACCGGGCAGTATGATCCCCATAACTGCCAGGCGGGCTGCAGCGACGACGCGGATCGGGCCCAGGCCCGTCTGGAATCCGGGCTGGCCCACGCCCGTGAGATCCTCTTCGGTCTCTTGGTGACTACCTTCGGGGATCAGGCCGGCG
>JBEPYX010000311.1:0-3086 GCA_041641155.1 Thermoflexus sp. | reverse complement strand
CCGCGGCGTAGGCCGGGCAGGCGGCCTGGCACCGCCCGCACTCGGTGCACGCCTCCCCGTTGAGCAACTGCACCCAGGTCAGATCTCGCAGCGTCCCGATCCCCAGCCGCTCCGCCGTCTCCAAGTCTGGGATAGGTGCCAGGGCGCCGCTGGGGCGATCCAGCCGCGAGAAGAAAACGTTCATGGTGGAGGAAACGATGTGGACGAGGAACCCCACGGGGATGAACAGATAAGTCAGGCCCGCCAGGGCGGCGTGGAAGAACCAGAGTCCCTGGTGGATGGCGCGGAGGGTCCCCTCGTCCAGGCCACTCACGATCCAGAGCTGGGCAGCCGGCCATCCCACGATGGAGGCCCATGCCCACGGCGGCCGCTGCACTGCCAGCCGCAGGGATTCCAGGCCCAGGCCGGTCAACAGGAGCAGCGCCACCCACAACAGGGCGAGGTCGAACTTCCCGCCGTAGCTCAGGCGGCGGGGCTTCTGCACATAGCGGCGATAAGCCAGGAGGCCAAGGCCGAGGACCACGGCGAGGAGGGTGAACAGGTCCAGGACGAATTTATAAGCCAGATAAGAGACACCTCGGAGGAACTTCACGATGTCGGCGTCGATGAAGGCCAGGGTCGTGCCGATGAAGAAGATGACGAAGCCCCAGAAGAGGGAAGCGTGGGCCAGGCCTCCCGCCGGGTCCCGGAGCACGCGGCGCTGGCCGAGGACGTAAACCGCAACCCGCTTCAGGCGCTCGGGGAGGCGATCGAGGCGCACCTCGGGCTTCCCTACCGTCCACCAGATCCGGATCCGCCGATAAAAGGAGAGAAGAAAGATGGCAAAGCAGAGGGCGTGGAAGAGGTAAACGGCGGGCTGGGCCCATGCGGGCATGTTCCAGAGGTTGATCCGCTCTGGCGTCATGCTCCCCTCCTGCAGTTCGAACGACGCACATCCGCCTCGCCCAGGCTCCGCGGGAGGTCCCCGGATGAAGGCGGGCGCCTCCGCTCCAGTTTAACACACCCCTGGAGCCGCGGGACCCATGACGGAGAGAGGCACGCGCGGGGAAGGGGACCTTGGCGGATCGGACATTCGGGGGGGGCGCGGCCCGGAGATCCCTCCCTTCAATCCAGGCGAGCGGCGGCCGCGGCGATGAAAGCTTTGAAGAGCGGGTGGGGCCGGTTGGGCCGGCTCTTGAACTCCGGATGGAATTGGGTCCCCACCATGAACGGGTGATCCGCCAGCTCCACGATCTCCACCAGCCGGCCGTCGGGCGAGAGGCCGCTCAACACCAACCCGGCCCGCTGCAGGAGATCCCGGAAGGCGTTGTTGAACTCGAAGCGATGGCGGTGCCGCTCGTAGACGAGGTCCACCCCATAGGCCTGGGCCGCCCGGGTCCCTGGCACCAGAACGCACGGATACGCGCCCAGGCGCATCGTCCCGCCCAGATCGGTGATATCGCGCTGCTCCGGCAGCAGGTCGATCACCGGATAGCGGGTGTGGGGGTTGAACTCGGTGCTGTTGGGCTCATCCGACCCCAAGGCGTAGCGGGCGAGCTCGATGACCATGACCTGCATCCCCAGGCAGAGGCCCAGGTAGGGCACCCGCTTCTCCCGGGCGTAGCGGGCGGCCATGATCTTCCCCTCCACCCCGCGGTAGCCGAAGCCGCCCGGCACCACAATCCCATGGACCCGCTCCAGACGGTCCCAACTGCGGCCGTGCTCCAGATCCTCCGCGGCGATCCACTCGATCTGCACGTCCACCCCGTGGGCCACGCCCGCGTGGATGAGGGCCTCGCGGACACTGATGTAGGCATCGTGCAGGTCCACGTATTTGCCGACCAGGGCGATGGGCAACCGCTCCTTCGGGCGTCGCATCTCCTCCACGATGCGGGACCACTCGGTCCAATCAGGTGGCTGGGCGGGGAGGCCGAGCCGTTCCACCACGAAGGCCCCTAGGCTGGCTTCCTCGAGCATCAACGGCACCTCGTAGAGGATCTTCGCTGTGGGGAGTGGAATCACCGCCCGCAGATCCACATCGCAGAAGAGGGCGATCTTCTCCCGCAGGCTGTCCGGGATCGGATGGTCCGCCCGGGCGACGATCACATCGGGCTGGATGCCCACGCTGCGCAGGGTGTTCACGCTGTGCTGGGTGGGCTTAGTCTTCAGCTCCCCGGTGGCGCCGATGTAGGGGAGCCAGGTCACGTGGATATAGAGGACGTTGTCCCGGCCCACGTCGCGGCGCATCTGGCGGATCGCCTCCAGGAAGGGCAGGCCCTCGATGTCCCCCACCGTGCCCCCTACCTCCACGATCACCACATCCGGGTTCTGGTGGGCTTTGGCGACCAGCCCGATGCGCCGCTTGATCTCGTTGGTGATGTGGGGGATGACTTGGACGGTCCCCCCCAGGTAATCCCCGCGGCGCTCCTTGGCGATCACCTCGGCGTAGATCTGCCCCGTGGTGACGTTGCTGGCCCGGGTCAGGTTCTCATCAATGAAGCGCTCATAATGGCCCAGATCGAGGTCCGTCTCCGCCCCGTCCTCGGTGACGAACACCTCGCCGTGCTGGAAGGGGTTCATCGTCCCTGGATCCACGTTGATGTAGGGGTCCAGCTTCTGCATGGTAACCCGTAGCCCCCGGGCCTTCAGCACACGCCCCAGGGCAGCCGCGGCCACCCCCTTCCCCACGCTGCTCACTACCCCGCCGGTGCAGAAAATATATTTCGTCATCGGATCCTCCCTCCGATCCGCCGCCGGGAGCGGCCTGGGGATCTACCGGACATGGGAGGCCGGCCCCACGACGTCCGCTGAAAAACGCGATGGGGAGGGCCAGGCGGCCGCTCCCCATCGGCGGTTCTCCCTCCCCATCGCCGTTTACCCCATCAGTTTGGCGAGATCCTGGGCGGCCCGCCGCATATCCAGGAAGACCAATCCCAATTTGGCGTTCTCCCGGGCCAGCACCGTCAGCACCGCCTCTTGGCCCACCGCCATCAAGATCACGTAGCCGTTGGATCCGTGCACATAGACCTGATCCAGTGCCCCCCGCCCCAACTCGTTAGCGATCCGTTCCCCCAGGGAGAGCATGGCCGCCGACATGGCCGAGACCC
>JBEPYX010000310.1:0-3143 GCA_041641155.1 Thermoflexus sp. | reverse complement strand
ACCTGTCGGATGATGTCGATGCAATAGGCGTCCTCCTCCACCATGCGGGCGATCCCCTCCACATGCCCGGCGATGCTGCGCAGCCGCCGCAGGACCTCCGCCTTCGTCCGCGCCTCCATGTCTCCCCCTCGCGCCAATCCCCTCCCCCCGGGGGAGGGGTCATGGACTATCCTACGCCAAGGGGGGAAACCTGTCAAACCCCGCAAACATGGGGCTCGCGCTATCTCCGAGCCGGGCGCGGTGAGCGAAGGTAGTGGTGGTAGAATCATAAGGTGCGAAAGGGGAGACATGGACCGGCGCCGGGCGGGGTGCGGTTCGAGAGGGGGTCGTTGGGTGTTCTCTCGAAAGCCTGCATGTCCAGGAGGGAGCGTGGGGATGCGAAGCGTGGAGCCGGAGTGGATCACAGTGGTCGAAGGGCCGACGCCGCATTTTCAGCCCGCCCGCGAGGTCTGGGCGTTTTCGGTCTATGAAGGGCCGACGGCCCAGCCGGTGGCGGTCTGCCAGATGCGGACCTGGAACGGCGAGCGGATGCTGGAGCGTTGCCGCCGGGCGTGGGAGGAAGGACGGCCGGTGCTGCTGGATTTCCCCGCCCCCTCCGGGGAGCGGCGCTGGGCCGATGTGGTCGCCGCGCGGATCGAACGCTGGCCGGAGGGCGACGTGCTCGTCCTCTGGGTGCGCCGCCCCCGCCCAATGGAGCACCCGGAGAACGCCTGAAGGAGCGGCCCGGCCGCATCGGCTTCCCCAAAACCAAAAAAGAGGAGGAAATCTGCCCAGTGATCCGCGCGCTGGAAGCGTTCATCGAGGCCCACACCCGCCGGGTGGAGCCGTTAACCATCGCCCAGTCCGAGGCCTACTGGCGCTTCACCACGACGGGGCGGAAGGAAGACGAGGATGAGTACGCCCGGCTGACGGCCGCCCTCCGCAAGATCTACGCCGACCGCGAGGCCTTCGCCCGGCTGCGCCAGCTGATGGAGGCATGCGGCCTCCTGCGGGACGGCGCCTTCACCTCTAACCCGGAGGTCCCTCCGCTCCTCGCCCGCCAGGCCCGCCTCCTCTACGATGATTTCCGCGGCCTCCAGATCGACCCCTCCCTCATCGACGCCATCACTGACCTGGAGAAGGAGGTCGAGGGAGTGTTCAACTCCTTCCGGGCCACCCTGCGCGGGCAGCCCGTCACCGACAACCAGATCCGCCACATCCTGCGGACCTCCTCCGATGTGGCCCTGCGCCGGGAGGCATGGGAGGCCAGCAAGCAGATCGGAGCCCAGGTGGCCGAGCGGCTTCTCCGCCTGGTGGACCTGCGCAACGAAGGCGCCCGCCAGGTCGGCTTCGACCACTTCTACACGATGAGCCTGGCCCTAGCGGAGCAGGACGAAGGGGAGCTGTTCCGCCTGCTGGATCAGCTGGATCGACTGACCCGCCCCCTGTTCGCGGCCTACAAGGCGGAGCTGGACGCTATGCTGGCCCGTCGGTTCGGGGTGGAGCCCTCGGCGCTACGCCCCTGGCACTACAGCGATCCCTTCTTCCAGGAGCCCCCGGAAACCGGCGATGGCCTGGGCCGCTTCTTTGAGGGCCGCGACCCGATCGCCCTCTCCCGGGTCTTCTATACGGCCATCGGGCTGGAGATCGAAGACATCCTGGCGCGGAGCGACCTCTACGAACGGGAGGGGAAACAACAGCACGCCTACTGCATCCACATCGACCGCAAAGGGGACGTGCGGATCCTGGCCAACCTCCAGCCCGACGCCTACTGGACGGAGACGATGCTCCACGAGCTGGGCCACGCGGTCTACGACAAATATATCGATCGGAACCTGCCCTTCCTCCTGCGGACCCCAGCCCACATCCTCTCCACCGAGGCCATCGCCGTGCTGATGGGCCGCCTCATCCACCACCCGGCCTGGCTGAAGCGCTATCTAGGCCTCGACGAGGGGACGCTCCAGGCGATCCTCCCCCAGGCCCTCCAGCGCAACCGGGCCAAGCTCCTGATCTTCACCCGCTGGGTGCTGGTGATGGCCCACTTCGAGCGGGCCCTCTACCAGAACCCCCGCCAGGACCTCAACCGCCTGTGGTGGGATCTGGTGGAGGAGTTCCAGATGGTCCGCCGTCCGGAGGGGCGGGACGCGCCGGATTGGGCGGCGAAGATCCACTTCAGCGTGGCGCCGGTCTATTATCACAACTACCTGTTGGGAGAGATCGCCGCCTCGCAGCTGCTGATGACGCTGCGGGCCCGGATCGGGGAAGATGAGACCTGGATCGCCTCCCCGGAGACCGGGGCCTTCCTGATCCAGCGGTATTTCCGAGCCGGGCGATCGGTGGATTGGAACACCCTGATGGTCTTCGCCACCGGGTATCCGCTCTCGCCGGAGCCCTTCGCCCGGGACCTTCAGGCGTAACGATCCCATCGAGGAGCATCACAGAGCCGCCCCGCCCAAGAGACACCAGGGGGACCGTATGGCCTCCGGGATCCCATGGCTCCCAACCGCCACCGCCATCGGCCTGGCCGGGCTCGTCCTGGCGCTGCTGCTGGCGTTCCGGGCGTGGCGGGAGGCCCACCTCGCCCGCTACCTCATCCTGCGCCGCGCCGCGGCCCGCCGCGCCCGCCGCTGGCTCTGGATCGCGCTGGGGTTCGCCCTGGGGACCGGAGCCCTGAACGGCCTCGCCCGCTCCGGGCTTCCGCTGCCCTTCGAGATCCCACCGCCTGAACGGACAGCGGGGTTCGCCTCGGCCCGTCTCCCTCCCCCAACGCCATTTCCCACCCTCTCATCGCTTGAAGAGTTCCCACCAACTCCTTCACCCCATCCGCAGCCCACAGCCTCCCCGACGTCGTCGCCCACACCCCCCCGGTCGCCCACCCCGCTCCCGTATCCGCCCACCCTGCTCACGCCGTTGCCCTCCGCCGTGCCAGCGCCGCCGAACGCCCGGTTCTCAGATCTCGTGCTCACCGACGCCTGCGATGCGCGGGGCCGCCCGATCCGCATCTCTACGCCGCCGCCAACGACGTTCCCCACCGGGACGGTCCGCATCTGTGGGCGGTTCCGGGTGGAGAACATGCCCCGCGGGGCCGCGTGGACCGTGGCCTGGTATCGGGACGGGGAGTTGGAGGACAGCGCCACCCTGCTCTGGGACGGAGCGCCAGGCCT
>JBEPYX010000309.1:0-3146 GCA_041641155.1 Thermoflexus sp. | reverse complement strand
GCGCTGCTGGCCCGATTCGATGGGCGGACGGCGCTGCTGCTCCCTCTCGCGATGGGTGATCGTTGCTATGGCCACGTGGAGGTCTGGGACAGCCGGGAGGAGCGCTGGTTCTCTGAAGAGGATCTCCGACTGGCGGTGGCCCTGGCCGACGGCGCGTCGGTGGCGATTCACCGGGCGGAGCTCTTCGCCGAGACCGAGCGCCGCGCCCGCCTGCTCCAGGCCGCGGCCGAGGTCAGTCGCATCGCGGTCACCATCCTGGACCCGGACCGGTTGATGAGCGAGGCGGTGGAGCTGATCCGCGATCGTTTCGATTACTATTATGTCGGCTGGTTCGTCCCGGACGCAGAGGGGCGGTGGATGGTGCTGGCTGCCGGGACCGGGGAGCCGGGCCGGATCATGAAGGAGCGCGGCCATCGGCTGGAGATCGGCGGACAGTCCATGGTCGGGTGGGCGGCTGCCCATCGCCGCGCCCGGATCGCCCTGGACGTCGGTGCCGAGCCGGTTCGATTCGCTAACCCGCTGCTCCCTCTGACCCGCTCCGAGATCGCCCTCCCGATGATCGTGCGCGGGGAGCTGGTCGGGGTCCTGGATATCCAATCCGAGCAGCCAGCGGCCTTCACCGAGGAAGACATTCAGGCCCTTCAAGTGATGGCCGATCAGCTGGCTACCGCCTGGCAGAACGCCCGGCTCTACGCCCAGGCTCAGAGCCGGGCCCGCGAGCTGGCCACCCTCCACCGCCTGGCGATGGAGTTCTCGCGCTACCTGAACGTCACGGAGATCCTGGAGGCGCTGTGCCGGGCCTATGTGGAGGTGCTCGGCGCGGATCACAGCGGGGCGGTGCTGTGGGAGAAGGGACGGGGGTATGGCAGGGTGGTGGCAGAGTATCCTACCCAAGGGATCGTCGGTGTTCAGATCCAGATCGACAACGCCTTCACCCGCCAGGTGGTGGAAACGGGCGAGCCCCAATGGGCATGGGATGTGCTCCAGGATGGGCGCCTGGAGGCCGCGGGGCCGCTCCTGGCGAGCCTGGGCATCCGGTCCCTCGCGGTGGTCCCGCTGGTGGTCCGGGGTGAGGTGATCGCCACCGTGGGCCTGGATTACCTTCGAGAGCCGCGCCGGTTTACCCCGGAGGAGCTCCGCCTGGCACAGACCATCGCGCAGCAGGCAGCGGCGGCCATCGAGAACGCCCTGTTATACGAGCAGACCCAACGGCAGGCGCAGCGGATCCAAACGGCCGCCGATGTCTCCCGCATCATCGCCAGCGTGCTGGATGTGGAGCAGCTCCTGCAGCAGGCGGTGGATCTGGTGCGGGAGCGCTTCGATTACTACTATGTGGGGGCCTTTGTGCTCGATCCGTCAGGCGAATGGGCGGTCCTGCGGGCGGGCACGGGGGAGGCCGGCCGGCAAATGGTGGCCCAGGGGCACCGCCTGCGCGTGGGCGGCGAGTCCATGATCGGTCAGGCCTGCGCCCGCCGCCAGCCGGTGATCGCCCAGGACGTCAGCGAGGCCGAAGCCCGCTATGTGAACCCCTTGCTCCCCGCCACCCGGGCGGAGATGGCTCTGCCCCTGGTCGTCGGCGACCGGGTGCTGGGCGCGCTGACGATCCAGGCGGATCGCCCCCACGCCTTCTCGCCGGAGGACCTCACGGTCCTCGGCATCGTGGCGGACAGCCTGGCCGTGGCGCTCGAGAACGCCATGGCCTATCAGGAGCTGAGGCGTCGCACCCACGAGGAGGAGGCGATCGATCAATTCACGGCGCGCCTGTTGCAATCCGGAACGGTCCGTGGGAGGTTGCTGGCTGGGCTGGAGATGATCGCCCGGTTGACCGGGGCCGCCCCGATGGCCGTGTGGATCGGGCCGAGCGCTTCTCCTCGATCCGATGACGAGCCGTCCCGTTGAGTTTGCAGGGAAGGATCCGGCTCAACCCGACATCTCAGAGGACTAGACAGGGCTGCGCGGTGAAGTCCGCGCGATCCATCGATTTGCTCAGAGAGGAGGGCAAGATGGCCGAGCAATCGCTTTCCATCGACCAGCCGAACGCGGGGCGGGTGTACGACTACGTGTTGGGTGGATCCCACAATTTCGAAGCCGACCGCCAGGCGGCGGAATTCATGATCAGCTTGGTCCCCTCCACCCGCAAGTGGGTGCGCATGTTACGGGCGTTCCTGCAGGAGGCCGCGCGCCTTCTGGCGGCAGAAGGTTTGGATTGCTTCCTTGACCTGGGCTCCGGTCTCCCCACGATGGATCACATCCATGCGGTTGTCCCCCATGCCCGGGTGATCTACATCGATAACGATCCCGTGGTGGTTGCCTACGGGCGGGAAATCCTAGGGGACAACCCGCGAGTTCGATACATCCAGGCAGACATGAAGCGGCCGGAAACCTACCTCAACGCGCCGGAGATCTGGGAGCTGTTTGGGGATCAGCGCAAAGTGGCGATTGGTTTCAATGCGGTTTCCCCTTTCTTCACGGCTGAAGAGATGCGCCACGTGATGCACCGGCTGTACGAATGGGCCGCTCCGGGCAGCAAGATGTTCGCCACGTTTGAGACGAAGGAAGCGGGGAAGATGACTCCTCGCCTCGCCCAGTTCCTGGCGATGTTCGAGCAGATGGGCCAGCCCTTTTATTTCTACACGTTGGAGGAGTGCCAGGAGCTGGTGCGCCCATGGCAGCCTGACTGGCGGGGCTTTCAGCCACTCGCCCGTTGGCTGAACCTGCCCGAGGATTACATCACCGAAGCGGATCGGGAAGGGGTGGGGCTTGAGTTTTACGGGGTGATCCTGGAGAAGCGCTGAAGGGGGTTGAGGAGGTAAAGGAGGGATCCTATGGAAGCGATCGCTCGGCGGTCCGAGTGGTGGGGCCAGCGCCGTCCCCAAATCGAAAAAGAGGTGGCCGACACCCTTCGCCGCCATCTGCTCGAGAACACCGGCTTGATGGCCTCCTACCGGCTCATCCCATCCGTCGCCGAGCGCTTCCTATCGCTGGTGGAGGGGGCACTGCTCCGCGGGGTCGATGCGGAGGCAGCGCGCGCTGTCGCCCGGGATTGGGGCCAGCAGGGGATGGCGTTCTCTACCCTGTTGGCCCTCTTCCACTGCCTGCGGAGGGGGGTGGAGGCGGAGGGCTCTGCGATCTACCACGAGATCCTC
>JBEPYX010000308.1:0-3154 GCA_041641155.1 Thermoflexus sp. | reverse complement strand
GTGAGGATGGGACCGTCCCACCCCATGAAGCGGTGCAGCCCGCCCAGGCGGGCGATCCGCTCGTCGCCGGGCCGTAGATACAGGTGGTAGGTGTTGGCCAGGACGAGGCGGGCCCCCAGGGCCTCCAACTCCCAGGCCGGCACGGTCTTCACCGCCCCCTGGGTGCCCACCGGGGCGAAGCATGGGGTAGGGATCCGCCCATGGGGCGTGTCCAGGAAGCCTGCCCGCGCCCGACCGTCGCGGGCGACCAGGGTGAACCGGAATCCCTCTGGGTTCATCGCGCCCTCCCGGCCGCAAGGCGGGGATGGGGAGTCCGCGGATCTCAGCGGAGCGGCCGTCTCCGGGCTGCGTTCCCGGTTGGGCGAAGGCTCCCCTCCATCAACGGTCCTCCCGCTTCGGCCCCAGGTAAGCCATGGCCTCCTCGCGATCGTCGTCCATCACCAGGTGAAGATACCGCCCTCCGGCCACCTGGGGGACGTCGATGACCTTCACGTAGGGCGCGTAGGGGGCCTCATCGGGCAGCAGCGTCATCAGGCTGTTGGGCGCCTGGATGAAGAAATCGGCTCGGAAGACGGCCCGTTCGTCCTCGGGGAGGATGGCCAGGGGGTAGATCTGGGCCTCGATCAGGTCGCGGAAGAAATGGGTCCCGTAGGAGAGCTCAGGCGAGCCCTGGGCCCCCCGCAGCCCGATCTCCACCAGGGCCCGGGCGTTGTAGATGTCGGCGTAGCCGACCTTCACCCCCAGATAAGGGTTCACGCTCCCCCAGCGGCCGGGCCCGATCAGGATGAACCGCTCCCCGGCCAGCCGTTGGTTCAGCCGCCCGATCACGCGGGCGATATCCAGCCGCGTGCTCAACGATGGGATGCGGGTGTAGGCCATCGGATCCACGTAGACGATGTAGCGGATGTTATACACGGCCCCGTGGGGCACCATATGGTGAGAGGTGAACAGGATGTCCTCCGCCGGGACGTCCGAGGGGACTCGGGGGCTGGCCGCCTGCTCTCGGTCGGTCTGGGGGCGGCACTGGAGGAGCCGGAGCATCGGCCGGGGCGGCCGCCCGTCCTGCAGGAGGAGGGCGAACTCCACATCCACCGGCCGGCCGTAGTAGCGCTCGAGCTTCCGCAGCACCGCCCGCAGCAGGGGGACGAAATCGGTCTCCTGGAGCAGGCGGTCGAAGGTGATCACCAGCGAATGGGGATCCACGTTGCGCCCGATGAGCGGCTGGAGATAGTCCCCCTTGTGGACCAGGGCCAGATACGCCAGGCCCGGGTAATCCCCCTCCAGGACCTCGGCGATGGGCAGGGTCCGGAAGCTGTTGTCCTCCAGGTCGATCACGTCCATGAAATGCTGCGCGTAACGGGCGATCGCCTGGGCGTCCTTCTCCGGACGCAAGCCGGGGTGACTCAGGGCGACCATGCGGGGGTAATCGTGAGCGACCCGCTCCACGGCGCGGGTGCCCAGCCCCACCACCATCCGTACGAAGCCGTCCTCCCGCCGGATGCGGGGGCTCCACCGGAAGGGGTTGCGGGAGTAGGCGACCCCCGCCGCCGGCGGGAAGAAGAAGCGGCCGTAGCGGACCCCTTCCACCTTCTGGAGCAAGATGGCCATCCGCTCGTCATAGTCCACCAGGCCCACGTGCCGCCGGTAGATCAGCGGGTCTGGATGGAAGACGCTGGCGTAAACCCGCTTGATGGCCGTCAGAAGCGCCTCCAGGTTTTCCTCCAAGGTGCCCTGGTTGGGGCAGAAGTGGCTCTCGTATTTCCCGGCGAAGGAAGCGCCGAAGTTGTCCTCGAGGAGGCTGGAGGAGCGCACGATCAGCGGGTGGGGACCGATCTCCCGGAGGAGATCGCGCAGCCGCTGGACGAACCACGCCGGGAAGCGGCCTTCAAGGAAGGCGTGCTGCACTTCGGGGAACTCCGCCCGGATCTCCTCCTCGGTTTTGTATTTCTGGTTCAGATAGGGGAGCAGCCCGTTGCGCTCCATGAACTCGTAGAAGACGTCGGCCCCAATGAACCAGGACTCCGGGATGCCCACCCGCTCCGCCAGCGGGAAGGGATCCTCGGGATCGGGCGCCTGGAGGACCCGCCAGGCCAGCATCATCCCCGCCGCCTTGCCCCCGATCTTCCCCTGGCCGATCCGCCGCTCGTAGATCGTCCGCAGGTCCGCCGCGGTGAAATGCTCCCGGGCGATCCCGACGAAGGCGAGCTGATCGCTGATGATGCTTTTGATCAGGACGACCCGGATCTCTTTGAGATGGGGGAGGACCGCTTTGCGCTGCTCCGGCGGGGCTGCCTCGTAGGTCTCCGCCTGGGCGAAGAGCGCCTCCACCGGGGCCAGCTCCGGGTTGAACGAAAGGATCGGCCGATGCCCCGGCGCCCGCTCCTCCAGCACGGAGCGGACGATCTCCACGAACAGGCTGTGGGGGAGGTTGTAGGCGAAGTAAAACTCCGTCAGCTGATCCCGGATCTGGGCCAGCCGCTCCTCCCATTCCTCCGCGGATTCCTGGCCGAAGGGGTCCGTCAGCCCCTCCAGGCGCTGGGAGATCAAGGCCTTCTCCCGGACCTCCGCCTCGAAGGCCTCGGGGGTGATGATGCCGCGCGCGAACAGCTCCTGCCGCATCCGCTCCCGGATGCGGCGGGCCAGGATCGGGTAGCGGAGGATCTCCAGGTGCAGCGCCAACGCCGGCGGCAGATGCCATGGATACCCGTGCTCACTGCTCATCCCACTTTCGCTCCTCAAGCGGACCCAGGTCGCTCCGAGGGGACGGATCCCCCAAGCCGTCCTGGATTCTGAGCATATCTTGGACGCATGGGGTGGTCAACCTCATCCGCCTCCCCTCCACCCGAGGGATAGGAGGAGCAGGATCGTTTTCGGAGGGCAGCCTTCCCAAGCCGCCGTTGCGGCACATCCGGAAGGGCATCGGACGGATCGGGCAAACGCCCTGGGCCCCATCATGTTCAGTGCGGGGGCGACCTCCATCAGGTTTAAAATGAAAAGGATACATGGAGGATCTGGATGGGCGAACCGTGGGTCTTCTGCGATGAGGTGGTCATCGAAGTGAAAGCCGGGGACGGCGGCGATGGCTGCGTCTCGTTCCGGCGTGAGAAATACGTGCCCCTGGGCGGGCCCGACGGCGGCGATGGGGGCAAGGGCG
>JBEPYX010000307.1:0-3166 GCA_041641155.1 Thermoflexus sp. | reverse complement strand
CGGAGCAGGGCGCGGATCAGCAGCACGATGGGGATGAATGCCAGCGCGAGGCCGGCCACCGCCACGGGCAACGCAAAGGCGGGGAAGAGGATGCCGCCGGCGATCGTCGCGCCGATGAGGATCCCAGCTGGGATCCCATAGCCCAGCGCGGGGCGGAGGAGCGTCAGCGGATGCGGGCGGGTTCGGAAAACGATCTGTTCGTTCTCCCCCAACAGCCGTTCGATGTATCCCATGGGAACCCCCCTTGATGGATCCGGGCGGACACCGCTTGAGGGAGATGGAAGGATGTCCTCCCTCCCAGCCGGAAGGCGTCGTCCCCGGAGGATCTATCGCGCCCCTCGCGGGCGGCGATGGGCGGGGATGGCCTCCATCAGCTGGAAGACCAACTCGTAGCGCCCCAGAGGCGGCATCACGTAGAGCCCGTGGGCGAATTCGGCCAGCTCGGCGACCACTTCCTGGGCGATGCGCAGCCCTTCCTCCCGCGCCCGATCCTCCCCCGCCCGCCGCAGGCGCTCCCGGACGGCTTCGGGCACGACGATGCCGGGGACCTCGTTGTGTAGGAACTCCGCGTGGCGGAAGCTGACCAGAGGGAGCACCCCGGCCAGGACCGGGATGGGGAGCGGGCCGGCCTGGGCCTCATAGCGCCGCAGGAAATCCCGCAGGGCGGCCGGCTCGTAAACCGGTTGGGTCATGATGAAATCGGCGCCGGCGCGGATCTTCCGCTGCAGCGCCTTCACCTCGCGCGCTGGATCGGGCGCGTTGAAGTTCAGGGCGACGCCGACGAAGAAAGCGGTCGGCCGGCCGATGGGCTCCCCTGCGTGGTCCACCCCGGTGTTGAACCGTTCTTTGATTAATTGGACCAACCCCGAGGGCACGATGTCCACGGCGTCTGTGGCCTGAGGATAATCCCCTTGGGCGGGCGGATCGCCCATCACGACGAGCAAGTTGCGCACCCCCAAGGCATGGATGGCCAAGAGGTCCGACTGGATGCGCAGGAGGTTGCGCCCTCGGATCGGGAAGTGGAGGATGGTCTCGAGGCCCACATGGTTCTGGACCAGGAAGGCGAGGGCCCAGGGGCTCATCCGCAGCCGGGCCATCGGGCTGTCGGCGATGTTCAGGGCGTCCACCCCACCGGCCTTCAGCGAACGGGCGATCTCGAGCAGGGGGCTGGCGTCGTGACCCCGGGGGGGATCCACCTCCACGCTGACCACGAAGCGGCCCGCCTGTAGGCGGCGGGCCAGACCCGTCGGCTCCGGCTCTCCCGGGGCGGGGGGAGGGGCGGCGCGGAAGACCGGCCGATGGTTTTCCCGAGGCGGCTCTGTGGAAACCTCGAGCGCCCGACGCATTGCCGCGATGTGTTCCGGGGTGGTCCCACAGCATCCTCCGAGGATGCGCACCCCGAGACTCA
The DNA here is from genome assembly GCA_041641155.1 of Thermoflexus sp. GTDB lineage: Bacteria > Chloroflexota > Anaerolineae > Thermoflexales > Thermoflexaceae > Thermoflexus. Next base: position 1,758 of record JBEPYX010000307.1, on the reverse strand, counting down.
GGAAGCGCCGGGCGGATTCGGCGAAGTAATCCGGCGTGGCCGGGTAGCGGAGGCGCCCGGCGGCCATCTCCGGCCAGCCCGCATTGGGCATCACCACGAGATAGGGAGGAGGCCCCCCTGCCTCGTTCACCCGGGAGGCCATCCGGCGCAGCACCGGGAGCAGCTTGGCGGGCCCTACGGAGCAGTTCGCCCCGATGATCGGGACCCCGAGGGCGATGAGGGCGTCGGCCACCTCCTCCGGGGTGTGGCCCATGAGGGTGTAGCCGTCCTGGGCGAAAGTCATTTCGGCGATGATGGGCAAATCCGGCGCGACCTCCTGAGCGGCCCGCACGGCCTCCTGGAGCTCGGGAAGGGAGGAGAACGTTTCCAGGATCAGGGCGTCGACGCCGGCTTCTGCCAGCGCGATGATCTGCTCCCGGAAGGCCTCCCGGGCCTCCACCGCGCGTACTCGCCCCAGCGGGGCCAAGGGGACCCCCAGCGGGCCCACCGAGCCGGCGATCCACACCGGGCGGCCGACTTCCGCCGCAGCCTGCCGGGCCAGCGCCACCGCCGAACGGTTCAGGAGGGCCACCTGGCCCTCCAGGCCGTGTTCCGCCAGGCGATAGCGGTTCGCTCCAAAGGTGTTGGTCTCGATCAGCTCCGCCCCCGCCTGAAGGTAAGCGCGATGGATCTCCAAGATGACCTGCGGGGCCTCCACGTTCAGCGCCTCGTAGCATCGGTCGAACGGAAAGCCTCGCGCGTAGAGCATGGTCCCCATCGCGCCATCGGCCAACAGGGGGCCCTGAGCCAGGCGTTCCAGCAGAGCCGGCTTCACCACTCCATCGATCCCTCGAAGGGGGATGGGCGTCCTCCTCCTGCCGAAAGGAGATCCCTCCGGACCGAGGGACGCCTGCACACTGAAAATTTTAATCTTAATCAAACGAGGCCTTGTCGCAAGCCCGCCTTTCGACCGGCTGGGGCCGGGCGTGGGAGAGGAGAAATGGACGCAAACGGGTTTGACAACCGGCGCATTTTTTCAGTATACTCCTTAACCCGGGCTGATGGACTTGGGGGCGTTCCCCTGGCTTGACCGTCGGGATCCGGACCGGGTATAATTGCATCTGGGACGCCGACGTAGCTCAACCGGTAGAGCAAGCGCCTTGTAAGCGCGAGGTTGCGGGTTCGAATCCCGCCGTCGGCTTCACGCGGGCGGGTACCCAAGCGGCCAACGGGGCCTGGCTGTAAACCAGGTGGCGAAAGCCTTCGGGGGTTCGAATCCCTCCCCGCCCACCTGAACGGACGGCGGCGAAATCCGTGTGAGGGCTGCCTCCCCAGCGTGGGCCACGGGCTGGAGGCGCGCGACCCTCTAAGACGGGTGCCTGTGAGTCTGTATGTTCCGGGTTGAGGGCCCGCATGGGGGAGGAGGCGTTTGGTTTTTTATTGCGAGCCCACGTAGCTCAGGCGGCAGAGCACACCCTTGGTAAGGGTGGGGTCACGGGTTCGAGTCCCGTCGTGGGCTCCTCGGATCATCCCGGTGCGGAATCCGTGAGAGCGCACAGTTGGGCAGGCCCCTCTGGGTGGCGTTGGGCAAAGGCCGCGCTGATCGCTGAGGACCGGGTCCCTCCCCGGAGGCATCTGAAACGAAAAACCGCTGAGGAGGTTGGGCGATGTCGAAGGCGGTGTATGTACGTGCGAAGCCGCATGTGAATGTGGGGACGATTGGGCATATTGATCATGGGAAGACGACGTTGACGTCGGCGATTACGAAGGTGTTATCGT
>JBEPYX010000306.1:0-3167 GCA_041641155.1 Thermoflexus sp. | reverse complement strand
AGGGGCCCCCTTTCGGGGCCTCCTTGCCTCCAAAGCCCTGGGCGGCGATAGGATGGCCCGCAAAAAGCCTGGGCCGCCCGCTGCGGGTGGGCGGCCCAGGTTCGCTTTCGCTCGTTCCCCCATCGGGGGCTACAGCATCCCCACCGCCCCCCGCGTTTGGTGTCGGAAGGCGTCATCCACCGTGATATTCAGATTCCAGCCCCGATGGCAGGCCATCTCCCCTTCGCTCCTTCTCATCTCGCCCTGCGGATCAGGCCTCATGACAGAAAGCGGTTACCCAGGCCAAAACCTGTTCTAAGGATATCATAAACGGATCGGGCCGCCAACCGCCTCCACCACCGAAGCGAACCGGCCCCTTCCTCATTCTGTTCTCCCTGCACCCAAGCCCAAGGACCCGGGATGAGTCGATTGAACCTTCCGCAAGACCTCCACCACCTCCGCGAGGAGCGCATCCGGATCCACACCGACCTTCTGGAGCAAGGCGTCGATCCGCCCATTGAGCCGCTGGCGGTCTTCCTCGGTCAGGGACTTGGCTGTCAGCACGATGATGGGGATGGATCGGGTGGCCGGATCCCCTTTCAAGGCTTCCACCACCATGAAGCCATCCATCTCCGGCATCATCAGGTCCAGGATCACCAAATCCGGGCGCTCCTGGCGGGCCAGGGCCGTCCCCTCCGACCCGCCCGAGGCCTCCAGGACCTGATAGCCCCCCAGGCGCTCCAGGACGCGCCGGATGAGCTGGCGGTCCGCCTCAGAATCGTCGATCACCAGGACCTTGAGCGGCCCCGGCCGGCCGTCCACCCGCCGGATCGCCTCCAGCAACTCCTCCTCCGTGAACGGCTTGACCAGATACTCGGCCGCCCCCAAGCTGAAGCCGCGCCCTCGTTCATCCACGATGGAGCAAACGATCACCGGGATGGAACGGGTCTCCGGATCGGTCTTCAGCTCCTGGAGGACCACCCATCCATCCTTATTCGGCATCATGATATCCAGCGTGATCACGTCGGGGCGGACGCGGCGAACGACCTCGAGCACATCCTGCGGATCCGTCAGCCCGACCACCTCGAAGCCGTGTTTCTCCAGGTAGCGCCGATACAGGGTGATCACGCCCGGGTCATCGTCTACGCAGAGGACCACAGGCCGGCCCGAGCGGGGCTCCGCGAGGGTCCGAGGCCGGGCGCGGGGGAGGGTGAAGAAGAAGGTGGATCCCTTGCCCGGCTCGCTCTCGACCCAGATGCGCCCACCCATCAGCTCCACGAGGCGCCGGGCGATAGCCAGGCCCAGGCCGGTCCCGCCGTAGCGCCGGGTCGTCCCGCTCTCCACTTGGGTGAACTCCTGGAAAATCTCCTCCTGTTTCTCCTTGGGGATCCCGATGCCGGTGTCCTGCACGCTGACGGTCACAAACGCATCGTCCGCCCAGGCGCGGACGGCGATGAACCCCTGGTCGGTGAACTTGGCGGCGTTGGAGACCAGGTTGAGCAGGATCTGGCGGGCCCGCTGGGCATCGGCCCAAACCGGCGGGAGATCCTCGGGGACGTGCTGGCGGAGCTCGATGGGCTTGTCGCGGGTGAGGCCGACTGCCGTGGACATCACGCCCCGGATGATCTCCCGCATGTCCACCTCGCTGAAGTGAAGCTCCATCCGGCCGGCTTCGATCTTTGAGAGATCCAGGATGTCGTTGATCAGGCCGAGCAGGTGCTGACCGGCGTTGTAGATCGCCGTGAGATCCTGGCGCTGGGCCTCCGTCAGGGGTCCATCGATGCCCTTCAGGATCACCCGGCTGAACCCAATGATGGAGTTCAAGGGGGTCCGCAGCTCGTGGGACATGTTGGCGATGAACTGGGTCTTGAGGCGGTCCAGCTCCTGCAGGCGCTCCGCTGTGCGCTTCTGCTCGCTGTAGAGCAGCGCGCTTCGGAGGGAGACCTGGACGACCTCCCCGATGAGGGCGAAGACGTAGGCATCCTCCGGATCGAAGGCTTGTGGCTGTTCCGCCTCGACGACCAGAATCCCCCATAGATGGCTTTTCTGAGCGAACAGCGGGATGAGGGCGGCAGAGCGAGTGGTTGGAGCGAACAGATGACAGCTGCTCATCACCTCATCTAGTTCATCGATGATCCACGGGCGCCCCTCGAGCAGAACACCCATCCGCTCAAGGACCCGATCTGCCGCGATCTCCGTTGCGTGCTCCGGCTTTATCAGGCATCCTGCGCACGCCTGAAGGGCCAACCCCCGGCCCTCGGACACGGCATACACCGAGACGTGGGGGAAGCCCATGCGGTCGTGAACCCCTTGAACCGTCCGGCGGATCAACGCCTCTGGATCCAGCTCGCCGACGATGGCGCTGGCGATCTCCACGACGGCCTCGAGGCGGCGGGCGTTCCGATTGGCGCTTTCCAGCAGGCTAGCCATCTCCATCAGGCTCGCCCAACGCCCCAGCAAGCGATCGAGCAACGGCCGCAGATCCGACGGGATCGCTCCGGAGGGGATGTGGAGGAATCCGATCTCCACGCCTCCCACCCGCAAGGGCAGGCGCTCCCCATCCTCCGGCGGCTTGGGGGTCTCTTGGATACGGTAACCATCGAAGACATAGGCCATCGGACGCCGGGGCGAGAGCCAGCGTTGGGCGATGGAGCGGCCCATTAGCGCGTTCAGATCCGCCATGGCCTCCTGCGCTCGCTCCCACAGGCGAGCGTTTTCAAGGCTCAGCGCGATGCCCTGGCCGAGCATCTGAAGCAGGCTCAGGAGCTCCAGGTCTTCCGTCTCCTGCTCGATCAGCAGGACCATGGGGCGAGCGGAGGGGTCGAGGGCTTGGATGTGCTCCTCGGGCAGGGCGCATCGCAACGCGATGAAGGAGGCCCATCGGGTATGGAAGCGCTCCTCTTCCGGCCATTCGAAGGACAAGGGGAGGCGATCATCCTCTCGAACCAGGGCGTGATAGCGGTTTCCCTCGACCTGATAATACAACCCGAACGGCGACGACAAATGGGCCCGCAGGGCCTCGATCAGCCGATCCAACGCCTCATGGACTGTTCGCGCGGGAGACAAGGCGGTGACGATTTGCAACACCCGCAGCGTCCAGCGCAAACGGCTCTCGATCCGCTCCCGCAAGGCGTGCGCCTCGTTTAACGCGCGCTCCAACGCCCTGGAGGCCGCCCGGGCGGTCCGCT
>JBEPYX010000305.1:0-3188 GCA_041641155.1 Thermoflexus sp. | reverse complement strand
GGACACCGATGATCGAGCCAGCGGCGCCGGAGCGCGTCTTGGTGGTGGCCGCCCATCCGGACGATGTGGAGTTCACATGCGCAGGCACGCTGGCCAAATGGGCCCGGCAGGGGAGCGTCATCGCCCTTGTGCTCTGCACCAGCGGGGACGCGGGGACCGAGGAGCCGAACCGATCGCGGGAGGAGATGGCGCGGATCCGCGAGGCGGAGCAGGAGGCCGCTGCCCGCCTCCTGGGGCTCGCCGAGGTGATCTTCCTGCGCCACCCGGACGGCTTGCTTCAGCCCACGCTGGACCTACGCCGGGAGCTGGTGCGGGAGATCCGGCGCTTCCGGCCGCAGGCGGTGGTCTGCGGGGATCCCTCAGTGTATTTCTACGGCGAGGACTACATCAACCATCCGGACCATCGCGCGGCGGCCCAGGCGGCCTTGGAGGCCGTATTCCCGGCAGCCGGCATGCCGCTGGTCTTCCCGGAGCTCGGCCTCCCGCCGCACCGCGTGCGCGAGGTTTACATCTACGGCGCAGCCCAGCCCAACGTATGGATTGACATCGAGGAGACGCTGGCGCTCAAGATCGAGGCCCTGCGCTGCCACCGCAGCCAGATCGGGGATTGGGACCCCGGCCCCACCCTGCGGGCGTGGGCCGCTGAGGAAGGGCGGGCGGTGGGCCTGCGCTACGCGGAGGCCTTCCGGCGCATGCGGTTGGGGGAGTGAACGATCCGACGAAGGCGATCCCGGCTACCGCATCAGCCAGAGCGCCAGGGTGTAGAAGGGCTCGAGGGCCCGTGCGAGGATGCCCAGCTGGCGGTCCAGGATCAGGAAAAGCAGGAGGGGGAGCGGACCGTAGGCCTCAAGCCGGGCATAGGCGTAGGCCAGGTCGGGCGGCAGCACCCCCTGCAGGACCCGATAACCGTCCAGGGGGGGCAGCGGCAGCAGATTGAACACGGCCAGCCCAATGTTGATGAAGATCCACGCCCCCAGGAACTGGGGGAGCAGGGCGGGGACCATCCCGGCCGTCGGGAGCGCCCGGAAGGCCAGGAGGCCCAGCCCGGCCAACAGGAGGTTCATCAGCGGCCCGGCGCCCCCGACCAAGGCCATCCCCACCCGGGGTCCATAGCGGAGGTAGTGCGGATTCACCGGGACGGGGCGGGCCCAGCCGAACCCGGCCAGGAGCAGCATCAGGGCGCCGATGGGGTCGAGATGGGCCAGCGGGTTCAGCGTCACCCGCCCATACCGGCGCGGCGTGGGGTCCCCCAGGCGCTCCGCCACCCCAGCGTGGGCGAGTTCGTGGAGCGGGAGCGCGAACAGGAAGATCACGGCCAGGGCGAGGAGATATCCCGGATCGCTAAGGCGCAGGAACGGCATCCGAACGGACCTCCGGATGGTTTGCCCGGGCGCGGCGCCCGCCCGCCACGCACCGGATGCTTCCCCCATCCCCCGGCGATGGGGGCAAGGGAAGTTTAACCGAACGCGAGGGGCGATGGGAAATCCAGGCGGGATCGCAGGGCCTGCCGTGGCCGTAGACGTCGGCGGGGAGCGGGCGGTTGCTCGATCCCCCCGACCCCTGTCCCCCACCGTGAGCCTCAGCGGGCTGCGAGCCCGCAACCGCTTGGGGAGGCATGAGGACGCCTGGGGACCTCAATAAAAAATGGCGAGGGTGGGACTCGAACCCACAACCCGCCGATTATGAGCCGGCTGCTCTGCCCCTTGAGCTACCTCGCCACAGGCACCTTTAATTATAAACCGGAGCGAAGGCCCCGTCAAAGGGGCGCGGCCGCGCCCGCCGGCAGGCGCTTACCCGAGCTCCTCCCAGTCGATCTTCGGCAGGCCGTAGAGGGCGGCCTTGAGGACCTTGAGGGAGAGCAGGGCGCACTTGATACGGGCCGGCCCCAGAGGGATCCCCAGCATCTCCAGGACGTCGTCCCGGGTCAGCCGCCGGGCCTCCTCCACGGTGGCCCCTTTGATCCGCTCCGTGAGCATCGAGGCCGAAGCCTGGCTGATGGCGCAGCCCTTCCCCGAGAACCGCACGTCCACAATCCGCCCATCCTGCACTTTGAGATCCATCCGGATCCGGTCCCCGCACAACGGGTTGTCGTCCTCGTAGGAGATATCCGCATCCGGAAGCTCGCCATAGTTCCGGGGATTCTCGTAATGGTCCAGGATGATCTCCCGATAGAGATCTTCCATTGCGCTCCGCCTCGCCGCTGAAGGTTCGACCGGCGCTCCCTGCCCCCGGCCTCAGAGGGCCGCGGAAGTGCTCCCCTTCATCATACCACGCCCGGCGGAAGCCTCACCCGCCTCGCCCAGCCTCCTCGGAATCGTCCGCGCCCGAGGGGGCAGGTGTTCCACCGCCGATCGCTGGGACGGGGGCGGATCGCGCCCGGATCCGGAGGGTGCGGCTCATCCCGTCCAGGCGGGCGATAAGATCCAGAGCGGCTTCCAAGTCCGTCTCCGCCTCCGGTCCCTCGGTGAGGAGCAGGTGCACCGCCACACCCATGGGGTCCAACGCCTCACGGGCGACATGGGCCAGAAAAATCAGCCCCGCCTTCCCCGCCCCATAGGCCGCATGGAACCCTCCCCGTTCCAGGACCCCGGACGGCGCCAGGAAGGCGAAGGCGCCGCGCCCCTGCGCGATCATCCCCGGGGCCGCAGCCTGAAGCAAAAGAAAGGCCCCCTTCAGGATCACCGCTACCGTCCGATCCCACTCGTATTCCCCCATCTCCAGCAGGGCGCGGTGGGGATGCACCTCCGCGTGGTGGACGACCAGATCCAGCCGGCCCCACCGCGCTCGGATCTCCTGAACCATCGCGCCGACGGCGACCCGGTTCGCGACGTCGGCGTGGAAGGGTTCGGCGGAGCCGCCCGCCGCCCGGACGCGCGCCGCCGTCCGCTCCGCAGCAGCCAGGTGGATGTCGTTGGCCACGACGTGGAAGCCCCGCGCCGCCAACCCCACGGCGATGGCTTCCCCCTGACCTCGGCCGGCGCCCGTGACCAGGGCCACGCGCATGGAGCTGCCCGGGGCGATGGACCGGTCCACGCCCTCCTCCGAAAGCAAGAGTCCCCCTCACCCATGGAAACGGAAGTGCAACACGTCCCCGTCCTGGACCTCATAATCGCGCCCCTCGATCCGCCAGAGGCCACGCTCCCGGGCAGCCTGGGGGGAGCCAGCCTCCACCAGGAGATGCCAGGGGA
>JBEPYX010000304.1:0-3197 GCA_041641155.1 Thermoflexus sp. | reverse complement strand
GCGATCCTCCAGCTGATCCGGCAGCACCGCCGGGTCCAGATGGCCCTGGACTGGTGGTCGCTGGAGGAGTGGCTGGATGCGCCCACGGCGTGGGTGGTGGAGCGCATGGGCGAGGTGGTCGCCTTCTGGCTGGGGATCCAAGCGGACAGCCCGGTGGCATGGCTGCGGGGGGCGGCGGTGGCGGATGGGGAAGACGCGACGGCGTTGTTCCGACAGCTCTGGCCCCATCTGGCCCGCGCCCTGGCCCACCAGGGGGCCGAACAGGCGGTCGGGATGGCGTATGGGGAGTGGCTGACGGCGGCCTACGCCGCCGCCGGCTTCACCCGCCAGACCCTTGTGATCACCCTGCGCAAGGATGACTGGCGGATCCCCGAGGTCCCCACCGCCCCGATCCGGGTCCGGCGGGCCGCCCTGGCGGACATCCCTCGCATCGCGGAAGTAGATCGGCAGGCCTTCCCCCCGATGTGGTGGTATGGCCCCACCATCCTCACCCGGGCCTGGCACCAGGTGCCCTATTTCATCGTCGCGGAGGAGGAAGGCGAGATCCTGGGTTACGCCTTCCTCGACCTCTACGGCATGCACGGCCACATCGTCCGCCTGGCGGTCCACCCGGCCTATCAGGGGCGCGCCATCGGGGCCCGCCTGCTGGCGGAGAGCCTGCGCTATCTGATCGACCTGGGCGCTTACCCGATCACCCTGAACACGCAGATCGACAACCAGGCCTCCCAAGCCCTCTACCGACGCTTCGGCTTCCGCCCCACCGGGCAGGAGATCGCCATCTGGGGGAAGCGGCTGCCGGAAGGCCCGAACGCCCCCGCATAGCGCGCGGGGCAGCCGTTCACGCCGCTTCGATGGCCAACGCCAACGCCCCCAGGAGCCCCGCCTGGTCTCCCAACGCAGGGGGCACGATGTAATCCGACAGATCCCCCGCCAGGGCCGGGAGGTAGCGGTTCAACAGGCCCCGCACCCGCTCCCGGATCTGCGGGTAGAGATCTCGGTTTCCCATCACGCCGCCGCCGAGGATGATTCGCTCCGGGACCAGGACGCAGAGGATGTTCGCCAGGCCCAGGGCCACGTATTCCGCCTCCAGATCCCAAGCGGGATGATCCGGGGGCAGGGATTCCGGGGGCTGGCCCCAGCGCGCCGCCAGCGCCGGGCCGGAGGCCAGCCCCTCCCAGCAATCCCCGTGGAATGGGCAGACCCCTGGGAAAGGATCCCGTTCCCGATCGTGGGGGATCCGGATGTGACCCATCTCGGGGTGAAGTAAGCCGTGGAGGAGACGCCCGTGGACCACCGCCCCGCCCCCGATGCCGGTTCCTACGGTCAGGTAAACGAAGGTCTCGAGGCCCCGGGCCGCGCCCCAACGCCCCTCTCCGAAGGCGGCCGCGTTGACGTCGGTCTCGAGCCGGATGGGGACCTGAAAGGCCTCGCGGAGGGGCTGCACGAGGTTGGCCCCAGACCACCCCGGCTTGGGGGTCACGGGGATCGTCCCGAAGGTGGGGGAATTCGGATTCAGGTCCAGGGGGCCGAACGCCCCGATCCCGATCGCCCGGAGATCTCCTTTAAAAGCGCGGAAGAAGGCTACAACGCGCCCCAGGGTCTCCTCGGGGTCAGTGGTAGGGATCCGGGTGACCGCCCGCAGGTCCTCCGGTCCCGTCCCCACCGCACAGAGGAACTTCGTGCCGCCCGCCTCGACAGCCCCGTACAACCCTCCCACGACGGGCCCTCCGGATCGGGAGTTCCTTCCCTGGATTTCGACCCCGCGGGGCACCGGATCAGCGGCCTCGCTCGGCCGCCTGCCGGAGGCGCCGGAGCGCCTCCGCCGGGCCCTCCGGCGCCTCGAAGATCGAAGCGCCGGCCACGAGCACGGTGGCCCCGGCCTCCACCAGGGCGGCGGCGTTCTCCGGCCCCACCCCGCCGTCCACCTCCAGCTCGATCGGCCGGCCCAGGGCGTCGATCATCCGCCGGGCCCGACGCACCTTCTCCAGCATCCGCTCGATGAACGCCTGGCCGCCGAACCCCGGGTTCACCGTCATCACCAGCACCTGGTCCACATCGGGCAGGATCTCCTCGATCGCCACCAGGGGCGTCGCCGGGTTCAAGGCGACGCCTACCCGCAAGCCCAGCCCCCGGATCTGCTGAATCACCCGGTGCAAATGGGGGCAGGCCTCCACGTGGACGATCAGGCGATCGGCGCCGGCCCGGGCGAACGCCTCCAGGTAACGTTCCGGGGCCTCGATCATCAGGTGCACATCCAAGGGCAGCGGGGTGATCCGCCGCAGCGCCGCCACGAGGGGCATCCCGAAGGTCAAGTTGGGGACGAAGTGGCCGTCCATCACATCCACGTGGATCCAATCCGCCCCCGCCTCGGCCACCGCCCCGACCGCCCGCGCCAGGCAGGTGAGATCCGCGGAAAGGATAGAAGGGGCGATCCGAACCCCCCTCATGCGGAGGCCTCCCGGAGGGGGATCCGGGCGATCGTGGGGCGGCGGCCGGTGATCGCCGCCCGCAGCTGGCCGCAGCCCGCAGCGACGTCAATCCCCCGGCGCACCCGCACGGTGCAAGGGATCCTGGCCTTTTCCAGGATTCGACGAAAAGCCTCGACGCGCTCCGGCGGGGAGGCCTCGCCCGGGAAGCCGGGGGTGGGGTTCAGCGGGATCAGGTTGACATGGGCCAGCATCCCCCGGATCCGCTCCACCAGGGCGTGGGCCTGCTCGGGGGTGTCGTTGACCCCGCGGATCATCACCCACTCGAAGGTGACCCGCCGGCGGGTCCGCTCGATGTAATCGCGGACCGCCGCCATCAGGGCGTCGAGGGGATAGACCCGGTTGATGGGGACCAGGCGGTCGCGGAGGTCGTCGGTGGCAGCGTGCAGGGAAACCGCCAGGTTGATCTGCCAGCCCTCCCGGGCGAAGCGCTGGATGCCCGGGACAACGCCCACGGTGGAGACAGTGATGCGACGCTGGCCCAGGTGGAGGCCATCCGGGTGGATGAGCAGCCGCAGCGCCCGGGCCGTGTGGGCGTAATTGGCGAACGGCTCGCCCATCCCCATGAACACCACGTGGGTCAACCGCTCGCCGTGGGCGGCCAGCCAGCGGGCGACCCAGAGGACCTGCTCCACAATCTCGCCGGCGGTGAGGTTGCGCAACAGGCCCATCTGCCCGGTGGCGCAGAACGGGCACCCCATGGCGCATCCG
>JBEPYX010000303.1:0-3211 GCA_041641155.1 Thermoflexus sp. | reverse complement strand
CGCGGCCTCCACTGCCGTCGCGGTGCTTTGATCGAGCAGGCGAATCGAAACGCCGGGGAGATGCTGCGCCAGGAACGCTTGTACATCCTGAGGGCCCCGAAGCGACACGAGTCACCTCCGGGACAACGGATTCCTTCCCGCGGATATTTTATCAAGCGCCCCTGGGCCTCCGGAGCGCGGCCGCAACGGTGAGCCCTGTTCAGGGGAAACGGCCTCGCGCTTCCTTGACGATCCCTTCTTCAACCGATAAAATGCTTCCCGCGATGAAAGCCGATCGCTAGGCAAGGGGCGCGCGAAGCGGCTCAACGTGGCTGAGGGCAGCAAATCGCTCATCCAGAGCTCTCGAGGTGCAACGATGGCTGAATTGGTGCTGAATGCGAAGCCGCGGACGGTGATCGGGAAGCGGGTGAAAGCCCTCCGCCGCCAGGGATGGATCCCAGCGGTGATCTACGGTCGGCACCTCCAGCCGATCCCCATCCAGGTCGAAAACGGGGAGCTGCGACGGATCCTCGCTCAAGCCCACGGCGGTGCCCGCCTGATCACCCTCCAGGTGGATGGGGAGACCCACCTGGCGCTGATCCGTGAGGTGCAGCGGGAGCCGATCCGCCGGGAAATCCTCCACGTAGACTTCCACGCCGTGGAGCTGACCGAGAAGATCCGGGTGGAGGTCCCCGTGGTCTTCGTCGGGGCCTCGCCGGCGGTGGAGCGGGGCGAGGGCATCCTGGTACACGGGCTCACCCACGTGGAGATCGAATGCCTGCCGAGCGACCTCATCGAGGCCATCCCCGTGGATCTCAGCGCCCTGGACCGGGTGGACGCGGCGATTCACGTGCGCGACCTGCAGGTGCCCCCGGGGATCACAGTGGTGAGCGATCCCGATGCGCTGATCGCCCTGGTGACCGCGCCGGAGGCGGTGGAGGAGGCCGCCGCGCCCGCGGAGGCGCCCGAGGTGGAAGTCATCGGGAAGGGCAAGAAGGCTGAGGAGGAAGAAGAGGAAGAGGAGGAATGAAGACGGCGGGGGTTCGTCTTCGGGGAAGAGAACGCCCCGCCCCTCCCCCATGGCCTCCAGGGCCTCACGGCGATGGCGAGGCATAGAGGGCCCGATAGACCGCGAGGTGCTCCACGATGCGTTCGATGTAGCGTCGGGTCTCATCGAGGGTGATCCGCTCGTAGAAGAGATCGGGGTCGCCCTGCGCCTGCTCCCACCAACGCGCGGCGTTCCCCGGCCCGCCGTTGTAGGCCGCCAGCGCCGCCCACAGGTTCCCTCCAAAGCGGTCCCGCTGCCGGGCCAAGTAGTAGACCCCGAAGGCGATGTTCACCTGCGGGCGGTTCATCCACGTCTCTCGGTAGGGCTGGCCCAGCGCCTGGGCGATGGCCTGGGCCGTCGGTGGGATGATCTGCATGAGGCCCCGCGCCCGCGCCGAGGAGACGGCATAGGGATCGAAGAGGCTTTCCTGGCGCATCAGGGCGTAAAGGAGCAGCGGGTCCAGGCGAGCGCGCTGCGCCTCCGCCAGCACCAGGTCCGGATACGGGGTGGGGTAGGCGAGCCGGGCCAGGAAGGGCGGCGCCGCCAGCGGCGTCACCCCCAAGCGGAGGAGCAGCCGGGCCGCAGCCTGCACGGCCAGAGCGTCCGCCCCACGCTCCCGGAAGGCCAGCGCCAACTGATACAGGGCCAGCGGATCGCCGTCCAGCCGCTGGCGCACCCCCGTCCACAGGCCGCGCGCCTCCTCGATCCATCCGATGCGCCAAGCCTCCTCACCGGCCAGCCAGTCCGGATCCGAGCGGAAGCGGATGTTCCGCAACGCAGCGGTCTCTGTGATCCCCAGGCGGGCCATCAGCCAGGCCTCTGCCTCCGGCCGACCGGCATCGGGATCGGGGAAGGCCGGCACGCGATCCCCCTCCAGGGAATCGCGCCCATCGAGGAGCATCCGCGCCCGCTCCCCCAGGAACCGGCCAGCGGCCTGGTCCGCCACCGCCCGCCACGCCGCTACCGCGCCCGCTCGATCCCCCCGCGCCTGCGCCACCTTCCCGAGCCAGAAGCGGGCCGCGATCGCCCAGGGCGAGCCTGGGTATCGACGGCCCAACGCCTCCCAGGCCGAGGCGGCCGCCAAGAGATCCCCGCGGGCGTATGCCAGCACCGCCGCGCGATGCCCGGCCTCCGGCGCCCGCGCGTCTGTGGGGAAACGTTCCGCCAACTGGCGGTAGAACGCCTCCGCCGCCCGCTCCGCGCCGTTCCGCTCCAGCAGGCGCGCCGCCTCCCAGAGCAGGCGCGGGGCAAAGGGATGGTTCGGGAATCGGGCGAGGAACCGCTGCCAGAGGGCGACGGCCGAATCCACCGTCCCCCTCTGAACCCACAGCCGCCCCTTCTCCAGCCAGCCCTCCGCCCAACGGGACGCTTCCGGATGATCCCGGATCAAGGCATCCAAATGGGCGTGGGCAGCGTTGAGGTTCCCCAGATCCCGATCACAAAGGGCGGCGTAATAATGGGCATCGCCGTGGTCCGGATGGGCGGCGATCCAGCGCTCAAACGCCTGGACCGCCGGGGCGCACTGGCCGGCGAAATAATCAATCCGGCCCCGCAGGTCATCCGGCACGGGGATCCCGGCCTCGACCAGACGGACCAACGCGGGGTAGGCGCGGGGGGTGTCGGGGGCTTCCTGGATGAGCCGCTGGAGCCGGGCGTAGGCCTCAGCCGTCTGGCCTGCGTGCCACAGAACTTGAGCCGCCCGCCATTCTATATTGGCCCGGTAGGCGCGGTTCTGGGCGAAGGCGAGGATGGCCTGATATTGCTCCAGGGCCGCCGCGTAGGCCTGGAGGGCCTCCAGGTTCTCCGCCAGCTGCTCGCGGATCGCCGCCTCCTGGCTTCGGTTCCGGGCGTTGGGGAGGGCCGCCTGGAGCTCCGCTACGGCCGCCTCCCAGCGGCCTGCCTCCTGCAGAGCGAGGGCCCGGCGCATCCGCAATTCCGGGGTGAGGGGAGACCCGAGGGCCAGCGCGCGCCCATACGCCTCGGCCGCCCCCACCGGATCGCCAGCCTGGCGCCGGGCGTCGCCGAGGAGCGCCCAGGCCCGCCGGGCCCACATGGGGGGCATCGTCTCCAGCGGCGCCAGGCTTAGGACACGCGCCGCCTCCGCCGGCTGCTCCGCCGCGAGGAGCGCCCGCCCCCATCCGACCCAGGCCTCCCCCGCCTGCTCCGCCGACAGCGGGCCCTGGA
>JBEPYX010000302.1:0-3221 GCA_041641155.1 Thermoflexus sp. | reverse complement strand
CATCACCGGCCTCACGGACGCCATGATGGACTCCACGCCCGTGGTCGCCATCACCGGCCAGGTCCCCACGTTCTTCATGGGTGGGGATGCCTTCCAGGAGGCGGATGTCATCGGCCTCACGATGTCGATCACCAAGCACAACTGGCTGGTGCGGACGCCGGCCCGGGCGCCGGAGGCCATCCACATGGCCTTCCGCCTGGCCACCGATGGGCGCCCCGGCCCCACCCTGGTGGACCTCCCCCGCGATGTGTTGCTGGCCGAGGCGGAGTTTGCCTTGGAAGATCCCGAGGCCTTCCGGCCGTCGAGCCCGCGGCCGCCTTTCCCTGATGAAGGGGCCCTGCGGCGCGCGGCTGATCTCATCGCCCAATCCCAGCGGCCTATCCTCTACGTCGGTGGCGGGGCCATCCACTCCGGCGCGGCCCCGGAGATCCGCGCCCTGGCGGAGAAGGCCCGCATCCCGGTGACCACCACCCTGATGGGCCTGGGGGCCTTCCCCGAGGACCATCCGTATTCCCTCAAGATGCTGGGGATGCACGGGACCGTCTACGCCAACTTCGCCATCAATTTCTCCGACCTGATCATCGCCGTCGGCGCCCGGTTCGATGATCGAGTGACGGGCAAGCTCTCCGCCTTCGCCCCCCACGCGAAGGTGATCCATATCGACATCGATCCGGCGGAGATCAACAAGAACCGCAAAGCCGACGTCGCTTTGATCGGCGACGCCAAGCAGATCCTCCGGGCGCTGCTCCCCCTGGTCCGGCCGCCCGACACCGAAGCCTGGTGGCGTCAGATCCAGGACTGGAAGGCCCGTTATCCGCTGCGCTACCGGCAGGGCGACGATGTGATCAAGCCCCAGTTCGCCATCCAGATGATCTATGAGCTGACGAAGGAATACCGGCCTATCGTCACCCTGGATGTGGGCCAGCACCAGATGTGGGCCGCCCAGTTCTTCACGTGGACGGAGCCCCGGACCTGCATCACCTCCGGCGGTCTGGGGACGATGGGATTCAGCCTGCCGGCGGCGGTCGGCGCCCAGTTCGGCCGTCCGGACCGCATGGTGATCAACATCAACGGCGATGGCTCTTTCCAGATGACCTTCCAGGCCCTGATCACCGCCGTCGAATGGGGGCTCCCTATCAAGGTCTTCATCATCAACAACCAGTATCTCGGCATGGTCCGCCAATGGCAGGAGCTCTTCTATAACCGGCGTTACTCTGCCGTCCATCTGGCCAACCCAGACTTCGCCCGCATGGCGGAAGCGGTGGGCGCGGCAGGGATCCGGGTGGAGCGCCCGGATCAGTTGGAGCCAGCTATCCGCCAGGCCCTGGCCATCACGGACCGACCCGTGGTGGTGGACATCCTGGTGGACCCCGAGGAGAACTGCTTCCCCATGATCCCCTCGGGGATGACGGTGTTCGACATGATGATTGCCCCCGGTGTGAAGGCTGTGCCGTAAGCGACGAGGAGGTTGGGATGCCCCACTGGCTGGCCGTGACGATCGAGAACTCCGTGGAAAGCTTGAACCGGGTGTTCCATCTGCTGCGCCGCCGCCATCTGCCGGTGGGCTCGATCTCGGTGTGCCGCACCGAGGACCCGCAGGACCTTCGGCTGCTGATCCCGGTGGACTCCGAGCGAGTGGACCCCTACCGGGTTCGGGCCAACCTCGAGAAGCTCCTCTGCGTGAAGGCGGTGGAGGACTGGGGAGACCGACCGCTGGTGGTCCGCGATATGGCCCTGGTCAAGGTGCGGGCGCCCGCCGAGGCCTGGGTGGAGATCGCCCAGCTGGCGGAGTTCTACCGGGCCCGGATCGTGGACGTGGGCCCGGAGACCCTCATCGTGGAGGTCACCGGTTCGACGGACAAGGTGGACTCATGTATTGCCCGCCTGCAGCGGTTCGGCGTGGTGGAGGTGACCCGCGCCGGGCCGATGGCGATGGTCCGCGGCCAGGCGGAGGCCGCTGCCGATCGGCTGGCGGAGGCCGCCGCGTGAGCCGTGCGATCGCCCGGGGATCCTCGGAAAACCCTTCGTGAGGAGGCATCCGATGGCGCGCATCTACTATGACGCCGATGCGGATCTCGGGGTCTTGAACGGCCGGCGGATCGCGGTGCTGGGCTATGGGAGCCAGGGCCACGCCCACGCGCTGAACCTGCGGGACAGCGGATGCGATGTATGTGTGGGCCTCTATCGGGGCAGCAAATCTTGGGAGAAGGCGGAGGCCGATGGCCTCCCCGTGTATGAGGTCCCCGAGGCGGTGCGGCGCTCGGACATTATCGTGATGCTGGTGCCGGACCCCGCCCAGCCGGCCCTCTATCGGGAGGCGGTGGCCCCGAACCTGGCCCCCGGCAAAACCTTGATGTTCGCCCACGGCTTTAACATCCGCTTCGGCCAGATCGTCCCGCCCCCGGATGTGGACGTGAGCATGGTGGCCCCCAAATCCCCTGGCCATCGCATGCGGGAGGTCTTCCGGGAAGGCGGCGGCGTCCCCGCCCTGGTGGCTGTGCACCAGGATGCGACGGGGAAGGCCATGGCGACTGCCCTGGCCTACGCCAAGGGCTTGGGGTGCACCCGGGCCGGGGTGATTGAGACCACCTTCGCGGAGGAGACCGAGACGGACCTCTTTGGTGAGCAGGTGGTCCTGTGCGGCGGGGTGGCCCACCTCATCAAGGCGGCCTTTGAGATCCTGGTGGAGGCCGGCTACCAGCCGGAGATCGCTTACTTTGAATGTCTCCACGAGCTCAAGCTCATTGTGGACTTGATGTATCAGGGCGGCCTCTCGTATATGCGCTACTCGGTGAGCGACACCGCGGAATACGGCGATTACCGCAGCGGCCCCCGGGTGATCGACGACCACGTGCGGGCCACCATGAAGCAGATCCTGGAAGAGATCCGCAGTGGCGCCTTCGCCGAGGAGTGGATCGAGGAGAACGCGAAGGGCCGCCCATGGTTCAACGCCAAGCGGGAGGAGGAGCGTAAACATCCCATCGAAGAGGTGGGCCGCCGGCTGCGGGCCATGATGCCCTGGCTGAATCCCAAGGAAGTCCCAGCCGGATAAAGGAGGGGCCTATGGAGCCGGATGTCGTTCGCATCTTCGACACCACCCTGCGCGACGGCGAGCAATCGCCGGGCGCCACCCTCACCGTCGAGGAGAAACTGGAGATCGCCCGCCAGCTGGTCCGCCTGGGGGTGGACATCATCGAGGCGGGATTCCCCATCGCCTCGCC
>JBEPYX010000301.1:0-3225 GCA_041641155.1 Thermoflexus sp. | reverse complement strand
TCCGGCACCTGAACCTCCATTTCTCACCCCCTTTGATTAACCTCACGGGTCAGCCGAGCAATTTCCTGGGCCAAAGACGATATTTCTTCTGACAAACGACGCTCCAGAGAGCGGATGTATCTCTCGTGTCGCTGGTTGATCGCCTCTTGTCGCTGGTTGATCGCTTCCTGTTGCTGCATGAGGTAACGTATCGCCCAGCGTGCCGCGATGTTGTACCAGAGAGAGCGGCCCCATGCGATGAGGCCACCGATCACTGGCACTGCGGACCGAAACTCAAACTCCTTTAGTGAGGGTAAATCGGCCACTCTGTTTGGACCCTCCCGGCTCTCTGCTTCGCGTATAGGGAGATGGTAGAGGCTTTGAAGGGTCCTCAGCACCATTTCCACCACCTGCTCTTCGGCTTGCCAGCGTTGCGGAAGGATGCGCGCAGCCATGGGAATCGCTTCCAGATAGGCCACCCTAAAAGGATCCACTTCGGACCCTTGGGTAATGAGAGAAAGTAGACGTTGTTTCTCCGCTGGAAAGAACTCCGCCAAGAAGCGAGAAGGGGGCATATGCTTTAACACAAAGCGTAGCCGTCCCCGCTCGTAAGCGGTGGAGACGGCTATAACGTCATGGGTGGAAGTGGTCTCAGCATGGATCAGGACAGCATCCGGCACATACCACACTTTGTACCCTGCCTCACGAGCCCGCAGGCAGAAATCGGTGTCCTCAAAGTATCCCGGCCAGAACCCTTCGTCTAACAGCCCCACTCGCTCCAGTAATTCCCGCCGGAAGGCCATCGCCGCGCCGGTGACGTATTCTACTTCTCGCGGCGTATCCCACTGTCCTTCGTCTGGCTCGCCTTGCCCGTAGTGGTGGGCCAGCCCGAGCGGCCACTCGATCCAACCACCTGCATGTTGGATGGTCTGGCCGTCCGGATAGAGGATCTTGCATCCTGCGATCCCCACTTCGGGCCGGCGGAGGGCTTCCACCAAAGCCTGGAGCCATCCCGGCAGCACACGGGTGTCCTGGTTCAGCAGGACGAGCACCTCTCCCTGCGCTGCCCGCAGGCCCATATTGCACCCCCCGGCAAAGCCAAGGTTAGACCAGTTGCGGATCAGGCGGACCTGGGGATACCGCTCCGCCACGAGATCCGCCGACCCGTCTGTGGAGGCGTTGTCCACCGCGATGATCTCCAGATCCGGATACCCTTGGGCGAGCAGGGCCTCCAAACAGGTCGGCAGATACTCTCGACCATTCCAAACCGGTATGATGACCGATGCTTTCACCCCAATCCTCCGCGCAAGGATCGCCCCACCCGATGGAGCCATCGCATCAAACGGATGAACCGTCCCCGTTCGTACCCCGCAACTACGGACTCCAGGTGGGCAATTCGTTCAACGTAGTATGGATTCCCCAGCCGCTCGCCTAGGACCTCCTTGTCCGGTGCGCGGCGGGGATGACGGCAAAACTCAATCAAGGGCTGGGCCGCTCTTTTCCAAGTCAATTCTTTCCGGGCTTGTGCAAAGCATTGCTCATAGGTGCCTTTGGGCGTTTCCAGAAGTTTCAAAATCGCCTCTGCGACTCCTATTTCGTCCTCATAATTTACCACTATTCCCAGTTGATATTTCTCGATCAGATCGCTGGTTGCGTCTCCTCTCGTTGCAACGATGGGGAGCCCGGCCCAGATGTAGTCCAATACCCGGCTGCGGAAGGCCAGCCGGGCCTCCAGGGTATCATAGTGGAGGGTCAGCGCGACATCGCTCTCCAGCAGCACAGCGGGCCAATCGGCATAAGGGATCCAATCGCCGAAGAAAACCACTTTTCCTAATAAATCCAGTTCCTCCGCCAGGCGAAGGGCGGCCTCGTTATGGGTAGGGATCCCTGCCATCCCGGGGTTGGGATGCCTCGTGCCGGGGAAGATCAGGCGAACGTCCCGGCGTACCCGATATACCCGTGCCATCGCCCGAATGGCCGTCAACGGGTCCAGCCAGGGCCAGAGTCCTCCACCCCACAGGATCACCTTGTCCGTCGCATCAACGCCCGGCCATACCCCTTTGACGACAGAGCGGAAAGCATACGGGGGCACCTCGGGCAGGCCAAAGGGCACTACGTCGATCAACCGCCGCAGTGAGGGGTCCTCACCAAAGGTGTAGGGGTTGATTCGGCCATTTGCCTCCAGCAGCCCTAGCCACCAATCCCGCTGTCGCTCGCTGGCGCAAATGAAGAAATCCCCTATCAGACAAGAAGACACCAGTGCGCGCTGCAAAGCAAGAACATCGCCGCCCAAATGCAGCGTCTCCACGATATAAGGGTCATATCCATCGATGACCAACGCGGCCTTGTTCTCTCGTAATGCCGGGATCGAGGGAACTAAAATAGCCGGAAGCACGACCGCACGGGCTCCACGAATCCATTTCTCAAGGCTCTCGTCCCCTCCGAATGTGTATGGCTCCACCGGAAAGTCTGCCATGACGCCAGCGGAAGACTTCCCAGGAACGGCCAGAACGACTTCAAACTCTTGGCTCAATACCCGTGCCAGGTGGTAATATCGAATCCCCGGCCCGGCCATCCGCTCGCCCACCACGTCGTGGCTGACAATCAAGACGTGTCCCTGTTGCTCCATACCCACTTGCCCCGAAGGGTCATGATTCCATACCGCTCATCCCCTCAAGAAAGAGCCCGAAAGGGGTACGACCGGGCATGCTGATTATTATATCTCTGCATCCTCCCAATTGTGCGCCGAAACGGAGACATAGTATAGCCCCCCTAGTGAGGGAAGGCGGAGATAGTGCTAGGTGATGATGTCCTCGCCCTCTACCGCCGGGATGTCCAGGCCCGCGAACTGGGTGTGGGGACCGGTCATGGGCACCCTGTCGTCGCGATGGATGGCCAGGCCGAAGACGGGCCGCTCGACCCGATCCGCTGCCCGATGGTGGCTCTACCGTCAGCAGGCTTACCTACGCGGAATTGCTCTCGCTCCTGCCCCTACCCCGTCCAGCAGATGGACAGCGGTGATCCGGATCTTCCCGCTCCCCTACCGGCGTCCCTCTTCGCCGGCCTGCTGCCGGCCCTCCCGCACGGCCCAGGTCCGATCCAGATACCGCGCGATGACTCCCTCCGCGGGATTGTCCGCAGATCTCCTCTCAATGATTTCTTGCCGCTGGCGGCGCAGGATGGGGAGATCGTCCACGTATAGGCTCAGCACCTTCGCCTCAAATCCCACCTGTTCGGCGATGCTTC
>JBEPYX010000300.1:0-3244 GCA_041641155.1 Thermoflexus sp. | reverse complement strand
GCGGCGCCCGCCGGCCAGCACCACGTGCAGGGGGCGGCCCAGGGCCTTCTCCGCTCGAAGGATCTCCCCGATCTGGGCCCGGACCATCTCCGCCGTCCGCTCGTCCACGATGTCGGGCAGCGGATCCGTGCGGTCTCGCAGCGCGATCTGGCGCAGCCGGATCGGGCGTCGGGCGTGGGCGTAGAACTCGTTGGGGAACTCGCGGTGCAGGCACTCGATGGCGCGGCGGGTGCGGGGATCCGAAGGGGCCAGGTGGATCACAACGACTTCGAAGATCGGCTCTCCACGGTCGAGCAGCGCGTCCAAGGCGAAGGTGATCACCTGCGGTTGCCCGCCCAGGGTGGCGATCATGGTGCTGGCCGGTCTGTGGTCCATGGATCACCTCCTCGCGCAGAACCTCACGGGAGGATCCGCTGATGGAACTCCTGCCAGCCGTCGTGATCGGAGGTCCGCCGAACTCCGGTAAGTCTGTGCTAATCTATAGTCTATCACAGGCCCTCCGGGTGCGTGGGGTGGCCCATTATGCCTTGCGGGCGGCGCCGGATGGGGAAGGGGACTGGTTCCACGAAGCGGATTCGGGGCTGGTGCAGCTGCTCCGGGTGAAGGGGCCCTTCGACACCCGGTGGGTGGAACGGATGATCCGGGACATCCAACGTCGGCACCTCCCGCTGCTGGTGGACGCCGGAGGGATGCCGACGCCGGAGCAGGAGCGGATCTTAGGCGCCGTCACCCATGCGATCCTCCTCACCCGAGACCCGGCGTCCCGCCCCGAGTGGCGACGTCGTTTCCACCGGTGCGGCCTGCACCTCATCGCGGACCTCGATTCCCGCCTGGAGGGCCCGGAGCAGGTGATCGAGGAGTCCCCTGTGCTCCGCGGGGTGATCGCCGGCTTGGTCCGGGGTCGATTGGCGACGGGCCCGGTCTTCGAGGCGCTGGTGGAGCGCGTGGCCGCCCTGTTCCGCTACGATGGGGAGGAGCTGCGCCGCTATCACCTGTATATGGCGCCCGATGTGGATCTGGTGATCGAGCTGGACCGCCTGGCCCGCACCTTGGGGGTCCGCTTCGAGGGGGCGGCGCCCCGCTGGGCCCCCGCGGACCTCCCTCGGGCCCTGGAGGCGCTTCCGGCGGGCAAGCCCCTTGCCCTCTACGATCGCGGACCTGCCTGGCTGTATGCCGCCCTCGCCGTCCACGCCCTGCCGTCCCCGTTCTTCCAGTTTGATCCCCGGCTCGGATGGGTGGAGCCGCCCTGCCTGGAGCTGGGCCCGGTGCCGCCGTCCGCCGGGGAGGGGGCGACCCCTGACGCCCTCGCCTTCCCCCTTTCGGTTCAGGTGGAGCGATCCCACGGGCTTTGGCGGATGCGAATTCGGCCGCGCCACCCTTACCTCGACCGAGAGGCGCTTGAGGGGCTTCCGGTGCCCGAGATCCCGCGCGAGGGGTCCCTGCTTTTGGATGGGAAGCTGCCCTTGTGGCTGTGGACGGCGCTGGCGCGGACCTATGCGGGGGTTCGGGTCCTGGCGGTCTTCGAGCCGCGGGACTCCCAGGCCGTGATCATCGCCTCCCAAGATCCGGACGCCCCGGTCGGGCACACCCTTCCCATCGGATCGTGAGGGGGAGTGGGAGCCCTTGCCCGCAGCCACTGGATCCTCTGAGTCCACGCCAAGTTGGCCAAGGTGTGGGAGCAGGCCGGCGCGGCGGATCCCAGCGGATGAAGGGCGCGCTTATGCCCCGCAGCGAGGGCAGCGATCCGCCTCGGGTGGGATCTCTGCCCCGCAGGCCTCACAGACGTAAGTGAACGCCGCCCCGCAGACGGGGCACGCAGTCGCGTCGTCCGCCACCGCCGACCCGCACGCGGGGCACACCGCCTGCCCACAGGCCGGACAGGCGTCGGCGTCGTCGGGAAGCTCCGCCCCGCAGGTCGGGCAGCGGCCCGAAAGGTCCAGGCCGCAGGCCGGGCAGCGCTCCGTCGCCTCCCCCACCGGCGTCCCGCAGCGAGGGCAGGCGAAGTCCAGGGCGGCCCCGCACGCCGAGCAGGCGGCGGCGCCCAGGGGGATGACTGCGGCGCACACCGGGCATGGCCATCCGACCTCTGTCCCGCAGCGGAGGCATACGGTCTCCTCCGGCCAGAGGCGGGCCTGACAGTGGGGGCAAAGCCGCTGGCCGCACGTCGGGCACGGGCCCCGCGCGGGCTGGAAGACGGTCCCACAGTTCGGGCATGGAAGCGAGGGGAGAGGCCGCCGAAGGGCTTCCGCCTCGGGGCGCTCGGCGAGGGAAGGGGAGCCCGCCAGGAGGGGAAGGGACGCTCCACAGGCCGGGCACCGCTCCGGCGCGCCGAACACCGCCTGCTGGCACGCCGCGCACCAGCGGGGGAACGCCCGCCCGCAATCGGGACATTCGTCGGCCGTGCTCAGCAGGACCGCGCCGCAACCGGGGCAGGGGAAGGCGAGGGCGAACCCGCATCCATGGCATCGGGTCTCCGCCGTGAGGGGGTCTTCCGGCCCTGGCTCCCCACACCGCGGGCACCAGATCGCTCCGCACGCCGGGCACATTCCGAGCGCCGGATCTGCTCCTCCCCCGCATCGGGGGCAGATGGCGGCCAGCCGGTGGGCCCCACAGGCGGGGCAGCGGTCGGCCCCTTCCGGCCAGGCCGCCCCGCATTGCGGGCACGCCTCCCCCAGGGGCAACCCACAAGCCGGACAGGCGGCCGCCTCGGGCGGGACCCAGGCCCCGCAATCGGGGCATGGCTCGGCGCCGCAGTTGGGGCATGGCTCGTCGGGCGGCGTCATCGCCCCGCACCGGCCGCAGGGGCGGGGCCGCAGCGGGACGCCGCAGGCCGGACACGCCTCGGCCTCCGAGGGGACCGGCGCGTCGCAATGGCGGCAGAACCAGGCCCACAGCGTCCCACACACCGGGCACTGCCCTGCCGTCTCGGGCATGGGCGACCGGCACGCCGGGCAGAACGTGGCCCCGCAGTGGGGACAGACGCCGTCCGCCCAGGCGATCTCCCGGCCGCACGCCGGGCACGGGCCGGTCTCTGTGGAGGGGAAGGCGATCCTAGGCGACTCCATGAGCGGATGATGCGGCGCGGGGGCCTTCCGCCCGCTTCCGCCAGTAGCGCAGATAGCCGGCCACTACGCTTTCATAGCTCACCGCCACGTCATAGAACTCCGGATCCGCCCCCGCCGCTCGCAGCTCCGCATCGGCCCCGGCCTGCAGGCGCCGCGCGATCTCGGCCTCCTCCAGGTTT
>JBEPYX010000299.1:0-3257 GCA_041641155.1 Thermoflexus sp. | reverse complement strand
CGGGACCCCCACGGCCAGGTTCACCGCAATCAGCGTGGTTCCCACCCCGCCCTTTGGGCTGTAGACGGCTACTACCTTCCCCGGCGCGCCCCCACGCCCCCCCGGCACGCCCAGGGGCCCCGTCGGCGGCAGCGCCGCCGACGGCCGGCGGGCCCGGTGCACCCGGCGGACGGTGGCGACCAGCTCGTCGGCGGAGAAGGGCTTGGAGAGGAAATCCCGAGCCCCGGCCAACATCGCCCGGCGGAGGTAGTCCGCGTCGCTTTGCACCGACATCATGACCACCTGGGTGAGGGGCGCGACCTCGATGATCCGCTCGATGGCCGCGATGCCGCTCATCCCCGGGAGGTTGATGTCCAGCAAGACGATGTCTGGCTGCAGATCCCGCGCCAGCCGGATCCCCTCCTCCGCAGTGGCCGCGGCGCCTACCACCTCGATGTCATGCTCGAACATCAGAAGCTTCTTCAGATTCTCCCGGGTCTCTGGGACATCGTCGACGATCAGCACGCGGATCCGTTGATCGGCCATTGCTTCATCATCCCATCTAGGATCGTTTCCAAGGCTTCAACGACACGGCTCCTTGGCGAACTGGTCCGGACAGCCGGGCATGGTGTCCAATGCCAGATCGAAATCGGTCGGCGGGACGGGAAGGCCCATCCGCTGGATCAGGGCTCCCAGGGTGACGGGCTCAGTGCGCACCAGCTGGTTATCGGCGGGGTTGCGCAGGGCGAAGTCCACCACCGCCCCGGACTCCCGCAGCCATTGGAGCACCAGCGCGTCCTGAGGATCCACCACCAGCACGATGTATTGCTGGCGCGGCCGCGGCGTCGGCGTCGGTGTTGGGCCCGGCGCCGGGGTGGCCGCGGGGGTCGGCTGGGGCCGTGCCGGCGCCTCGAAGGTCCCCACCGCCAGCACCTCCACGTTCTGCAGGACGATTTGGCTCACTCGCTGGGGGATCTGTTGCTTGGGATCCAGTATGGATGCCTGCGCTGCGGCAGGGGGCTCCAGCCCCAGGCGGGTCAACCGGGCGAACAACTCCTCATCTAGCAGATGGGGGGCAAACCTCCCCTCGGCGGTGGATTTGATCCGGATAAAGGAGAACGTCACCAGCACATCGACCTTGTCCCCGGGCGCCAGGTTGAAGGCCACCGCCGCCGCCTCGTCCACCGGGAAGGCGAACGCCACCTTGCCGGGCGGGACGAACAGCGCGGCCTCGGAGCCCCGGCGGGCGGCGGCCGCCGGTTGGATCGTCAGATCCTCGGGCACGATCGGCTTCTGGCGGGGGATGTCCACCCGCGCCACCTTCCCGATGACCTCCTGCGTGTCCGTGAACGCACCCTCGGGGAGCACCTCCACCGGCCATCCTCGCAGGGTGACGTCGGATTCCGTGATGACCGCTCCGCGCGGGATGTTCTGCGCGGCGATCACGATCGGCTGGAGGGACGGCGGCGTGGGCGTGGCTGCTGGCACTGTGGGGGCAGTGAGGCGGGGCAGCAGGACGAGGAGCGCCCCCATCAGCACCAGGACCATCATGATCAGTAGCAACAACGTCCGGTTTCTGCGTCGGCGCATCGACACACCCCTCCGCGCGGGGTTTCTGCATCCCCCGGGCCAATGCCCGATGGAAACACCCCATGTTGAGATTAGGAGGTTCGAATTCGATTATATGCCATTTCCCCGTTTGTGGATACCCCTAGGGCGCCAGGCCCGCTCAGCCCTGGCGGTTTCTGCCCGATCGCCGACGCCGCCAGGCGATCCCGAAGGCGAGCAGCGCGAGGCCCCCGGCCGCCAGCGGCCCGACCAGGCTCCCTCCAGTGCGGGGGAGGTGATCGGCGAGGTGGGCCACGGCGCGTGCCCCTTCGTTGCCGATGTCCGAAGCGGGTGGCGCCGGCGGCGGGGGAGGTGGAGGAGGCGGCGCGCCGCCTCCCCCGGCGGGCGTCGGCGTGGGCGACGCGGTCGGGACGGCCGTCGGGGTGGGGGTCGGCGAAGCAACCGCCGTTGCCGTAGGCGTCGGAGTGGGCGTTGCTGTGGGCGAGGGTGTGGCTGTGGGGGGCTCCACCGGCGTCGGGGTCGGTGAAGGAAGGGGCGTGGGCGTCGGGACGGGTGGCGTCGGGAATTGCGCCGCCACCGGGCCGGCCAGGCCCAGCATCAGCCCCCCTATGAGCCCGCCCCACAGAGCGGCCCGCCAGATCCTCCGCATCCCTGTAACTCCCGTGGCGCTTCCACCGGGATGGATCATCGCCTCCATGGTATCCCCTTTTCAGCGAATCGGGCGAGGGCGGAAGGCCCCTGCGCCTTCGGCGCATCGCCCGAGATCCCGGTGGGGACAATAAAGGGGATGGAGGCCAACCCATCGCAGCGCCCCATCCCCCCATAGCCCTACGGTGGGCAACCGATCCTTACGATACTTCTGAACCTGCCACCCTTGCGCGCTCTGCCTACCAATTCCGCAACACAAGAGGGAGGAAGAGTCGGTAGCGAGGAAGCCCGATCCAGATCTCCTGGGTCGTGTTGTTGCCCTCGTTGGTCTCCATCACGCACCCCCGTTCTGGGGTCCAATTCAGGATCCATGGATCAATGGTCACCTTCAAGGAAGCTGGCTCGGCGAGGGGGAGCGTGAAAGTCTGGATCACTGATGCCCCCGGGCGCAGCCCATAGTCCGAATAATCTGGGAGATAAGGGAGACCGAAATAGTCGGTCGAGTGGGGCTGATTGTCGATCAGGAACCCGATGGGGATCCAGTGGGCTGCGCACTGAAGCGTCCCGGCGAGCGGGCGGGCGGTCCCAGGGCCGACGTTGGTCACCTGCACCGTAAAGGTCACCGTGTGCCCATCATAGATCACCGAGTCCGGTGGGATCGCCGCGATCAGATCGGGGCCGGCCAGAGCTGTTGTGTCCAGCCCGTCGAACACGTCGGCGGTGGGGACCCCCGAGGTCCCGAAGGAGCGCACGGTGACCGTGTTGGTGAACCCCACCACGTCCGAGAGGTTCGCCGAACGGCTGATCTGAGCGCTCAAGGAGATCAGGGCCGTGGCCCGGGGGCCCAGGGCGGGCAAGGTGAACACCCGCTGCCCCTCGCCCGGGCGGTCAGGGAAGAAGATCCACGGCCAGCCCATCAGCGTATCGGTGATGTGCAGATCCGTCACCGTGACCCAGCCGGTGTTGGTGACCGCGATCGTATACTGCAAGGTCTCGTCGATGTCGGCGAGCGCCCGCCCATCGGTCTTCGAGACCTGCAGCGTGTAAGGCTGGCGCACCCT
>JBEPYX010000298.1:0-3270 GCA_041641155.1 Thermoflexus sp. | reverse complement strand
CGCCCGTGGAGGATGCTCTTGAGGGGCTTGCCGAGGCCCGTGGCGCCGGGGCCGGGGTCGGGGTTCGGACCGGCCGGGTCCGCGTCAGGGCCAGCGTGGCCGTCGGCGTGGGGGCCGCCGGCCCCGGTGGGGCGGCCGTCGCTGTCGGGGCCGGCGCGGGCGTGGCCGTGGCCGTCGGCGTCTCGGTCGGGGTCGGGGTGGATGTCGCCGTCGATGTGGGCGTGAAGGTCGACGTTGGCGATGGCGTGGGAGTGGACGTGGGCGTGGCCGTCGGCGTCTCGGTCGGAGTCGGGGTGGATGTCGCCGTCGATGTGGGCGTGAAGGTCGACGTTGGCGATGGCGTGGGAGTGGGCGTGGGCGTGGCCGTCGGCGTCTCGGTCGCGGTCGGGATCGGCGTGGATGTCGCCGTCGGTGTGGGCGTGAAGGTCGGGGTCGGTGGCAGCCGGTATTCGATCCGCACGTAATCCACGTGCAGATCCGTCCAGTCCCCCCAGAACCACTGCTCGTAGTAGTTCCCGAACCAGATCAGGTTGGGGCGGAAGGCCCCGCCCCCGCCCCCCGCCGCACTGCCGTCCACATAGGCCGTCCAGGCCCCTTCGGGCTCCACCTCCACCCGGACCGTGTGCCAGGCTGTGTCCGGCGCCGAGCGGAGGAGAAGCGGCATCCCAAAAGCCCAAATCCCCAAAATCGCATCGCCGCTGGAGCCTTGGTGGACCGCGAGCGCATTCCCCCAGTCGGCCCGGACCGGCTGGTCCTGGGGCTGGCGGGCGTCGGTCCAGCCTGCCGAACCCATCCCGAGGTTGACTCCATAGGCGGTGACCTGGGGGAAGCGGAAGCGGATCTCGACGGCCCAGGCGGCCTCGGCAGGGATGCCATTCAAGAGCCCCTCCCGCCCCACTAGGGGGAAGGTGACCCCGCCGTCCTGGGCCAGGCGCAGGACGGAGGCCCCCCCGTCGGGGAAGCCGAACACCACCTGCCCCGGCCAGGCGCAGCCGTTCTCATGACCGGGGGCGTCCCCGCAGACGGAGACACTCCAGCCAGTGTTCCCCACGAAGTCGTCGAAGAACATTGTGGTCCACCCGACCTGGGCATGAGTGGGCCGTCTGCCCGGCCACCACATCGCCACAGCCATCCACAACAGCGCGATCCCTACGGCCCATCGGCATCTCATCGCTCTTCATCCTCGCCGGCGGGCCAGCAGTGCCCGCGAGCGTTGGGCTCGTCCGTCCAAGAATTTCCCAGGCATGGTTGAGGGGATGACCGGCTCTCCCCGCAGCCGATCCAGCCCAATTGGCCTCAAGTCCGAGCGCTCAGCAAACGGCCTCGGCGCCCGCAGCGAACTTCCCTCTGCGTTCGAACGGCATGGACATCCGGATGGATGGAAGCGGCTACTCCTTCCCCAGCGTTGTCGCTTATTGGGCTAGGGCTTTCGCCAAGTGGACGGCCGCCGCGGCCAGGGCCATTCCGGCGGAAGGCCCCGCCATTGGCACCCGCATCCCACGCCATCCGCCCATCCGCCACGCTCGCCCCCACGCCAGCCCTACCAGCACCGCCAATCCCATCACCGCTCCCTCGATCCCACCCAACGCCACCAGCCCCATCCACACCTTGGCATCCCCTGCTCCCACCCCGCCTGCCCGCCACCCCAAATAAATCGCCGGCCACAGGAGCAGCCCCGAAAGGTCCCGGAACGCCAACGCGCCCACTAGCCCGATCCCCAACAGCGGCAGCGAGATCAAGTTCGGGATCCGCCCCTGCGGGCGATCCCACCGCTGATCCACCCCCGCTAGGACCAGCCCCGCCGCCAGCAGCAGCCCCACCCGGCTCATGGGGTGTATCCGCCGCAGGTGGGGTCGGCGCACACGGCGCCTTGTCCCTCGCGCACGGCCAGGGGGCACCACAGCCATGGTGTCCCCTGGCGCATCACCACCCTTGAGCGCCATGGCCGATCCGGCCCTAGGATGATCAGCTGATCGGCGTGCAGCCCGTCGTAGGGCCGCCCCAGCGCCCTCAGCGCCAAGATCCCATCGCTCTCGGCCGTCTCCCATTCCTTGCCCACCACCACTGGCTCCACCCGCCGCTTCCCCCACCGGAGCATCCCCCCTACCACCGCCCAGCAGTCCCCGGTCTCCCCCTTCTCCACGGGCGTGCACCGCTCCTGCTCCCCCATTCGATCCCGCACCCGCTTCTCCTCCACCCGCAGCCGCACCGCCCACCAGCGCTGGAAGTAGCCGGGGAAGGCGGGCCACTCCACCCCCCCAAACCGCACCGGCTGGGTCTGCTTCGTCGCCGGATGCGAGGCATAGGGGAAGGAGATCTCCACCGTCTGCCCCGGCGCCAGCGCCACGTTCACCCTCGCCGCCGGGAACTGCAGCACCCCCGGCAGCCCCAGCGGGCGCAGGCTCCCCGCCGCAAACCCCGGCGCCGCCCACAACTGCAACCGCAGGCAGGTGGTCCCCGCCGGCACCCCGTGGGCCATCAGTTCCCCCTCGCCCATCGCACAGGGGAAGGGGGCCTGCCCCGGCCCGCGGCTCGCCCCCCAGCTCCACAGCCGCCACCCCGAATCGGCATCGGCGATCGCGGGCGGCTCCCAGGTCACCCGCGCCGTGGGATGGAAGTCCCCCTCCAGACCCTCCCGCGCCACCATCCCCACCGGATAGGGGGTGATCCGCAGGACGTGCGGAGGCACCGCCACCGAAAGGCGAACGCGCTGACCGTAGTAATCCGACCACTCGCAGACCCCGCCCCCCAACTGGAAGCCGGAGGTGGGGTCACAGATCCGCCGCCACGCCCCCACCACCCCGCAGGGGACCTGCTGGATGGCCGCCTCCTTGGCCGAGATCACCACCCCCCCACAGTCCACGTAGTACGCGATCCGATAGCACACCCCAGCGTCCACCGCCACCAGCACCGGCACCCACATCACCCTCTCACACCCCCGCACCACCCCCTCCCCACCCTTCTCCGTCCCATACTCGACCGAAAAATGAGAATGATCGTCAGTCCAACCCTCGCACCCTTCACCCGGGCACAGGTCTGGTTCCTGGGCTTGTGCGATGGAGGTGCCTAAGGCCAGGAGGAGGGCCAGGGTAGCCATCACGGGGATCCACCATCGATGCATCGCCACTGACCTCCCTCTAAGGTCCAAAGGTCACTGGCTCTCGCGTTTCATAGGCGGAGAGGTCGATGCGTTCGGGGAAGAACTCGGGGTAACCGAAGGTCCGTGCCAGCTCCGAGCGCCGGGCGCCCGGCACCGTCACCACCCCCCAC
>JBEPYX010000297.1:0-3277 GCA_041641155.1 Thermoflexus sp. | reverse complement strand
CGGGTGATCGCCGAGCTGGAGGTGCGGCTGCCGCATCCGCGCCACCGGAAGGACGTCTATTTCCAGGCGATGGTGGATCGGGTGTATGCGACCATCGCAGGGCGGACGGAGGAGCAGGTGCCCGGGAAGCGGCCGGGGGAGCCAGGACGGGCGTATCGGATGCCGGGTGCCCAGATCAACGCGGTGGCCGGGTTGACGGAGAAGCTCCTGGAGGAAGGGGGGTGGGCGGACCTCTATCGGCTGGCGGAGGAGCTGCACTACGAGCTGGACGACATGCTGGCGATCGTGGAGGCGGCGGAGCTGCTGGGGTTCGTGAAGGTGGCCGAGGGCGATATCACCCTCACGCCTCTGGGGGAGGCCTTCGCCGAGGCCAGCATCCTGGCCCGCAAGGAGATCGTGGCCGGCCGCCTCCTGCGCCTGCCGATCATCCGCTGGATCTACGAGACCCTCCACGCCGACGATGATGGCCGGGTGAGCGCCGACTACTTCCGCGAGCAGCTCCAGCTGGACTTCACGCCGGAGGAGGCCGAGCGGCAGCTCGAGATCGCGATCCAGTGGGGCCGTTACGCGGAGCTGTTCGCCTACGACGAGGACTCGGACGAGCTCTTCCTGGAAGAGATCCCCGCCCCGGCGATCGAGTAGCCGGTATCCTCACCTTCCTAGCAGCCGCCGCGCCTCCGCCACCACGCGTCCCGGCGTGAACCCCAAGCGCTGGTAGACCTCGGGATAGGGCGCGGAGGCTCCGAAGCGCTCTAGCCCGATGGCCGCGTCCGCGTAGCGGCACCATCCCCACGGGATCCCCGCCTCGATCGCCAGCCGGGGAACCCCCGGCGGGAGCACGGCGCGGCGGTAGTCCTCGGGCTGGAGCTCGAACAGTTCCCAGCACGGCATGCTCACCACTCGGGTTCGGATCCCCTGAGCCTCCAACTCCTCCCGCGCGGCCAGCGCCAGGGCGACCTCTGAGCCGGTGGCGATCAGGATCAGGTCCGGCCTCTCCCCTGAGGCTTCAGCCAGCACGTAGGCCCCTCGGGCGAGCCCCTCTGCCGGGGCCAGCCCGCCGCGGTCCAGCACCGGTACCTTCTGTCGGGTGAGGATCAGGGCCACCGGCCCGTCGCGCCGGCGCAGGGCGACCTTCCACGCCTCGGCCACTTCGTTGGCGTCCGCCGGCCGGATCACCCATAGATTCGGGATCGCTCGGAGGGCCGTGAGATGCTCCACCGGCTGGTGGGTGGGCCCATCTTCCCCTACGGCGACGCTATCGTGGGTGAAGATGTAGATCACCGGCCGGCGCATCATCGCCGCCAGCCGGATGGCCGGCCGCATGTAGTCACTGAAGACCAGGAAGGTGCCGCCGTAGACCCGGAAAGGTCCGTAGAGGCTTATCCCATTGAGGATGCCGCCCATAGCGTGCTCCCGCACGCCGAAATGGATGTTTCGCCCCTCAAAACGGCCGCGCCCGACGGCGGGGAACCCATGCAGGTAGGTCTGGGTGGATTCCATTAGGTCCGCGCTGCCGCCGATGAGGTTGGGGATGACCTTCGCCAGGGCGTTGAGCACTTTGCCCGAGGCGGCTCGGGTGGCCATCCCATCGGCGGAAGGGGGGAAGGTGGGAACGGCCTCCTCCCAGCCCTCCGGCAGCTCCCCCTGCCACCACCGCGTCCACTCCGCGGCCAGCTCCGGATAGGCGGCGGCGTATCGTTCCCATCGGGCCCGCCATTCGGCCTCCCACCGCGCCCCTTCCTCGATCAACCCACGCATGTGGGCGTAGACCGTCTCCGGGACGTAGAAGGGGGGCTCCGGGGGCCAGCCCAGCCGCTCCTTGGTCCGCCGCACCTCATCGGCCCCCAGCGGCGCCCCGTGGGCCTCAGCCCGATCCTGCTTGTTCGGGCTCCCATAGGCGATATGGGTATGGCAAATCAAGAGGGAGGGGCGGTCCTCGACCTGTTGGGCCTCGGCCAGGGCCTGGGCCACCGCCGTCCGGTCGTGGCCGTCGAGGTCCAGGACATGCCAGCCATAGGCGCGGAAGCGCATAGCCACGTCCTCAGCGAAGGCGAGGTCCGTGGGTCCATCGATGGAGACCTCGTTATCATCGTAGAGGACAATGAGACGGCCCAGCCCCCAGTGGCCGGCCAGGGAGGCTGCCTCGGAGGAGATCCCCTCCATCAGGTCGCCGTCGGAGGCGATCGCGTAGACGAAGTGGTCCACGATGGGGAAGCCTGGGCGGTTAAAGCGCTCCGCCAGGAGGTGGGCCGCGAGGGCCATCCCGACCGCGTTGGCGAACCCCTGGCCCAGGGGCCCGGTCGTGGTCTCGATCCCCCGATGGGGATCGTATTCGGGGTGCCCGGGGGTGGCGCTGCCCCACTGGCGGAAGCGCCGGATCTCCTCAAGGGGCATGTCGTAGCCCGAAAGGTGAAGCAGGGCGTAGAGCAGCATCGAGCCATGCCCAGCCGAGAGGACCAGGCGGTCCCGGTTGGGCCAGAGGGGGTTGCGGGGGTTGTGGCGCATGAAGTAGCGCCAGAGCACGTAGGCGGCGTCGGCCATCCCCATGGGCATCCCGGGGTGCCCGGAGCGGGCCTGCTCCACCGCGTCCATCGCCAGGACGCGGATGGCGTTCACGCATAGCTGATCCAGTTCCGGGTTGAGCGTGGGGAGCCTGGACATCCCTTGGGTGGCGATCATCGTCCTCCTCGCTCCTCAAGGGTAATCCTTATCACCTTACCCGAGAGCGCTGCCTTTGGCAACTCTTCCGAGAATGACGTGCCAGGCCGGCCGTCGTGTAGAATCAAACTGGAGCGTGCGACTGCGAGGGCTTCCCATGGCATCCGTTGGTGGGAAGGCGTGGATGGGGGGTGTGCTTTTGCTCGCGCTTACCCTGGCATCGGCCTGTGCCCGGCCTTCGGGCCGCTCACCGGGGGGATCCGACGCGGAGATCCGCCGGGGCGAGTCGCTGTATCGCCAGTATTGCATAGGCTGTCACGGCGGGCCGACTGGCGGTTCGATGATGGACTACCCGCCCCGTCACAACGCCAACGGCCACACCTGGCATCACCCCGATTGCCAACTGAAGGGGATCATCCAAAATGGGGGCGACGCGATGACGGCCATGATGCGGCGGATGATGGCCCCGCCGAGCACCCCGGCGATGCCCGCCTTTCGAGGCGTCCTGACCGATGAGGAGATCGAGGCGATCCTGGCGTTCATCAAGACATGGTGGACCGAGGAGCAGCGCCGCTACCAGGCGCAGATCACCCGAGTGCGATGCCCATAGGAGCAAGCG
>JBEPYX010000296.1:0-3302 GCA_041641155.1 Thermoflexus sp. | reverse complement strand
TGCCCCCGAAGAGCGGGATCATTTGGGCCATCTCATGGGCGGTGAACAGATTGCGGTCTTTAAGGACCAGCGCCCGCTCGGAGAGGAAGTAATTCGGGCACAGGGTGACGCCGTGCCGAGCGGCCCAACGGACCAACCCGATGACGATCGCCCGGCAAAGCCAGAGCCGCCCAGGGGCGGTGACGATCAGGTAGTCGATGTCGTCCCCCTCCTCCACGTTGTCCATGGCCAGCGCTCCGGTCACTGCCCCCATGCGCACGTAGGGGAGGGTGGCTAGGACCTGACCGTATCGCAGCGCGTGGGGCCACAGCCGGGCAGCGGTCGCCGCCCGCTGCAAGCGGAGCTCGTGGAGGTGCTCCCGCCCGCGAAGCATCCACAGGCCTCGTCGTTCCACGATCCGATCCGCCAGCCACGGGCTTTGGGCGACGGCGGCGCGGACCTCCGGCAGCGAGGCGGGGAGGGCGATCAGGTATCGGTGGATCTCGGCGAGGGTGAGGGGGTAATCGAAGAGGTCCGCATAGACCAGCGCCCCGAGGATCGCCCGCTCGAGTGCGTTCGGCTCGCGGGGAGGCCGCCGGGAAGCGGCACATGGTTCCGATCGCTCCCGAACCTCTACCATCGGCGCTTGGATCCTTTCGTGCTGATCCCCCACCCCATTTCCCCAGAGGAAAGCGGAACATGCCCTGAGGTTTCCAAACCGTGCCGGGCTTTGTCCCTTGATACGCAGGGGGATCGAGCCTGGATGATGGGGGGAGGGATGCGGGGGGCTAAGCGGGGAAGGAGCCGGGCGGGGTTTCTTCGGTGCCCCGCCCGGCTTCGGATCACGGGGACGCGATGGAGACGAGCCGTTCGACCGCGGGGAGCCGGATGGGCGGCGCGGGGAAGACCTCGGGCGTCGGAAGGTGCGGGGCGGCCAGGCCTTTCGGCAGCACGCGGCGGAAGTGCGCCACCGGCTCCGGCCAGCGCGCCAGCAGCGCCCGGGCCCGCGGGCTCTCGGTGAGCTGCAGGTGCCGCTCCAGCATCCTCTGCAGGAAGGCGATCTCCTCCGGGCGCTCCACAGGGTCGATACGCACGAGCTGGGGATTGTAGCGCCGCTCCAGCTCCCCGTGCGGATCCAGGACGTAAGCCACCCCTCCGGTCATCCCGGCCCCGAAGTTCTCCCCCACCGGGCCGAGGACCACCACGCCGCCCCCGGTCATGTACTCGCACCCGTGATCCCCCACCCCTTCCACAACCGCCCAGGCTCCGCTGTTGCGCACGGCGAAGCGATCGCCGGCCCGCCCGGCCACGAACAGCCATCCGGCGGTGGCCCCATACAGGGCGGCGTTGCCGATCAGCACCGGCGAGGGATCCCGGAGGTCATGGGGCGGGCGGATGATGATCTCGCCCCCGCCCAGCCCCTTGCCCACCCCATCGTTAGCGGCACCGATCAGGATCAGCCGCATGCCCCGATGGGCGAAGGCCCCGAAGCTCTGGCCCGCCTCGCCGATGAACATGAGGGTCACGGTCCCCTCCGGCAACCCCGCCTCGCGGTAGCGTCGGGCGATCTCCCCCGCCAGCCGCGCGCCCACCGTCCGATCGGTGTTCCCGATCCGGTAGATCCCCCGCGCCGGGCGGCCCTCCATCAGGGTGTGGATGGCGTCGCGGACGATCTGGTCGTTGAGAGAGAAAGACCAGACCCGAGGGGTGGTGGGGACCGTCGGCGGCGGCGTCGCCGGGCGAAGCACGGCTTCCCAATCCACCGAATCCTCCAGCGCCACGAGCAAGTCGGTCCGCCCGATCAAGTCGCCCAGGCGGGCATAGCCCATCCCCGCTAGGATCTCCCGGACCTCGTAGGCCACCATCTGGAAATAGGCCATCACGTGTTCGGGTCGCCCCGTGAACTTCGCCCGGCGCTCCGGATCCTGGGTGGCGACGCCGGTGGGGCATGTGTTCTGATGGCACACCCGGGCCATCACGCACCCCAGGGAGATCAAGGGAACGGTCCCAAAGGAGAACTCGTCGGCCCCCAGCATGGCGGCGATCACCACATCCCGACCCGTGCGGAACCCGCCGTCC
This sequence comes from Thermoflexus sp., assembly GCA_041641155.1. Taxonomy (GTDB): domain Bacteria; phylum Chloroflexota; class Anaerolineae; order Thermoflexales; family Thermoflexaceae; genus Thermoflexus. Next base: position 1,244 of record JBEPYX010000296.1, on the reverse strand, counting down.
ACCCGCAGCCGCACCCGGTCCCGCAGCCCGCAGGCCACCAGCATCCGGTGGGCCTCCGCCAGCCCGACCTCCCATGGCATCCCCACGTTCTTGATGGAGGACCACGGCGAGGCGCCGGTGCCACCGGCGTGCCCGCTGATGAGGATGATGTCGGCCCCCGCCTTGGCCACCCCCGCGGCGATCACTCCCACCCCGATGGTGGACACCAGCTTGACCGAGATCTGGGCTTGGGGATGGATGGCTTTGAGATCGTAGATCAACTGGGCCAGATCCTCGATGCTGTAGATGTCGTGGTGCGGCGGCGGCGAGATCAGGTCGATGCCCGGCTGGGCGAAGCGCAGGCGAGCGATCTCCGGCGTCACCTTCATCGCTGGAAGGTGCCCCCCTTCCCCCGGCTTGGAGCCCTGGGCCATCTTGATCTGGAGCTCTTCCGCCGAGATCAGGTAATAGGGGGTGACGCCGAAGCGGGCCGAGGCCACCTGCTTGGCCCGGCTGTTGCGCTCGGTTCCGTAACGTCCCGGGTCCTCCCCGCCCTCCCCGCTGTTGGAGCGCAGCCCCAGCCGGTTCATGGCAATGGCCAGGGTTTCATGGGCCTCGGGGGAGAGCGCCCCATGGGACATGGCGGCGGTGGAGAACCGGCGCAAGATGGCCTCCGCCGGCTCCACCTGCTCGATGGGGATCGGGGCGCGGTCGCTGCGCCATTCCAGCCGATCCCTCAGGTCCACCGGCTCCCGGTGGGCGTGGGCGGCGAACTCCCGATACCGCCGGTAGGCCTGCGGGAAACCCTCTCCCAGCGCGTCCGGGGTGCGGACCGCCTCCTGAAGGGCGCGGATGGCCTCCGGGTTCAGGGCGTGGAACTCCCCGCGGGCGCGGTGCTTGTAGAAACCGGGGGAGGGCAGTTCGGGCTGGTCCGCGCTGAAGGCGGCCCGGTGCCAGATCTCGGTCCGTCGGGCGATCTCCTCCAGGCCGACCGGGCCGAAGATCCCGGGGGTCCCCTCGAAGGCCCATTCCACCAGCTCCCGCTGTAGGCCGATGCACTCGAAGATCTGGGCGCCCGTATACGCGTCCAGAGTGGAGATGCCCATGCGGGCCATGACCTTCAGCAGGCCTTTCTCAATAGCCTGGATGTAGCGGCGCCCCGCTTCCTCGGGGGTCTCCGGGCGTCCCCCCTCGCGCTCCCGCGCGGCCGTCGCGGCCACCGTCTCGAGCGCCAGGTAAGGGCAGATGGCCGAGGCCCCGTAACC
>JBEPYX010000295.1:0-3303 GCA_041641155.1 Thermoflexus sp. | reverse complement strand
CTCCCCTTCATCCCGGGCGACCTCGCGAAGCTCGCCCTGGCTGCCCTCCTCCTGCCCTCCGCCTGGTGGATCGTTCAGGGCGTTCGGGAGGCCCCGTAACGCTCCTCGCGCCGTCCGCTGGGGGCGCAGGCCGCTTCCGCCCCCCAGACAACGATCCTCTTTCAGAATGAAGTTATGATGGACCTTCCCCATCCTGACTTGGTGGAAAACCTCCTGCGCTGGTACGCGACGAACCGCCGCGACCTCCCGTGGCGCCGCCGACGGGACCCCTACGCGATCTGGGTGGCCGAGGTGATGCTTCAGCAGACGCGGGCGGAGACGGCCATCCCTTACTATGAGCGCTTCCTCGCCCGCTTCCCCACCGTGCAAGACCTTGCCGCTGCGTCGCTGGAGGAGGTCCTGAAGGCATGGGAGGGGCTGGGCTATTACGCCCGGGCGCGCCACCTCCACCGAGCGGCCCGCATCCTGGTGGAGCGATACGGCGGGGCCTTCCCCCAGACCCAACAGGAGTGGCGGCGCCTGCCGGGGGTCGGCCCGTACATCGCGGCCGCGGTCCTCAGCATCGCCTTCGGCGAGGATCTCCCGGCCATAGACGGCAACGCGATGCGAGTGCTCGCCCGGCTCACCGCTCTGGAGGAAGACCCCCGCCGCCCGGCCGGCCGGCGCCGCCTCCAGGCGTTGGCAGAGCGGCTCCTTCCCCCCGGCCGGGCGGGGGAATTCAACCAGGCCATGATGGACCTGGGTGCGACCCTCTGCACGCCGAAGGCCCCCCGCTGCCCAGAATGCCCGGTCCGGATGTTCTGCGCCGCCTTCCGCTTGGGGACGCCGGAGGCCTTCCCCATCCGGGCCCCTCGCCAGCGGCTCCCCCATTACGACGTGACCGCGGGGATCATCCGGGATGGCGACCGTGTGCTGATCGCCCAGCGCCCGCTGGAGGGGATGCTGGGCGGGCTGTGGGAGTTCCCGGGGGGCAAGGTGGAGCCCGGCGAGAGCCTCGAGGAATGCCTGAAGCGCGAGCTCCGAGAGGAGCTGGGGATCGAGGTGGAAGTGGAAGGGCCGGAGCCCTTCCTCACCATCCCCCACACGTATACCCACATGCGCATCACCTTGCACGTCTTCCGATGCCGATGGGTCGGCGGGACCCCCCGACCCATCGGCTGCGCTGACGTCCGTTGGGTTCCGATCGCGGAATTGGATCGCTATCCCTTCCCGAACACCGATCGGAAGATCGTGGAGCGGCTTCGGCAGGAGCTATCGACTTGAGGTCGAGGAAGGCGCCAGCCCGGTTGCGCTCCTCTCCCCCGGCCGGGTTTTCCGGGAAGGGCGCGCTACGCCCAGGGATCAATGGCGAACTTCAGGCCCTGCCGGCGCTCCATCCGCTCAAAGGCCTCGGGGAGGCGGGCCAGCGGGTATTCCCCACTGATCAAGTGTTCGACCGGGATGACGCCGGCGGCCAACATGCTCAGGGCGGCCCGGACGAAGCGGGGGTGATGGTGAAAGACCCCGCGCAGCGTCAGCTCCTGGTAATGCACCCGCGCGGTGTCGAACGCCGCGCGGGTGCCTAGCGGGCACCCGCCGAACAGAATCACCCGCCCACCCGGCCGCACCAGGTCCGCCGCTGCCTCCCAGGTCTCCACTCGCCCCACCGCCTCGATGACGACGTCCGGCTGTTCCCCCAGGGCACGCGTCAACCGCTCCTCGAGTTCCTCCCGGGGATCCAGGGGGAGATCCACCCCCAACGCCCGTGCCGTCTCCCGCCGTTCCGGATGTGGATCCGAGAGGGCGACCCAGGCTCCTCGGAGCTTGGCCAGATGGGCCAGCATCAGGCCCAGCGCCCCGCCGCCCATCACCAGGACGGAATTCCCGGGCCCGATCGCCGCCACGTCCACGCCCCGCAGCGCGCAAGCCAGCGGCTCCGCCAGCGCCGCGGCCGCCGCAGGGAGATGATCGGGGATCGGATACATGTTGACCCGCACGATCGGCGCCGGGATGCGGGCGTATTGGGCGAAGGCGCCGAAGAAGAACGTGAGGTTGGGGCAGAGGCTGAACTCCCCTCGCTGGCAGAAGCGGCACGACCCACACGGGGCGGAGTTGGCTGCCACCACCCGCATCCCGGGCCGGAAGCCCTCCACCCCCTCCCCGACGGCGATGATCTCCCCGGCCACCTCATGGCCGAAGGGGGAAGGGAGCGCGCCCAGGGCGGGATGACGTCCCCGCCGGAGGATCTTCACATCGGTGCCGCACGTTAAGGCCCGTTCGACCCGGAGGACCACCTCCCCCGCGCCTGGCTCGGGAATGGGGACCTCTTCCAGGCGCAGATCCCCTGGCCCATACAGGCGGGCCGCCAGCATCCGCTCCGGCATCGCTTTCCTCCTCGTTTTCCCTCACTTTAGCAAGGGATTTAAAATGGCTCAAGCCATGCTTAGGCATCGGGCATTCCCGATATGGAGGTCTATCTCGATGAGCGAGTCGGCCGTTCCGAAGACCCTTCAGACAGGCCGTCGGATCCCCTTCCGCCCGGAGGCGTTTCGGTGGGAGGGAATCGAGCCCCAGGCTTACAAATTCAGCCTCGGGGAAGAGCGGGGGTTTGACTGGCGGGGGGTCACCCGCTTCGTGATCGGCGGCCCCCCGGAGGCGCCGTGCCGGTTCCAGCTGCGCTATTTCGAGCTCGCCCCGGGCGGCTACTCCAGCCTGGAGAAGCATCAACACATCCACTTCATCATCGTCATCCGGGGGCGGGGCAAAGCCTTGGTGGGCCCTGAGGTGTTCGAGGTCTCCCCCTTCGATGTGGTCTATGTGCCCCCCGAGACCCCGCACCGCTGGATCAACGACGGGGATGAGCCGTTCGGCTTCCTGTGCCCGGTGGACGCGGAGCGGGATCCGCCGCGGCCGGTGGACGAAGCGGAGTGGCGCGCGCTGAAGCGGAACCCTGCCACCGCCCCCTATGTGTTTTAGCGGGGATCGTATGATTTGCAGAGCGCGAGGATCACTCGAGGAAATCGTGGATGCGATGCCGGAGGGCGTAGGCGGCCGCCTCCACCCGGTTGGAGACCCCCAGTTTGTCGAGGATGGCGCTGACGTAATTGCGAACGGTCTTCTCGGTCAAAAACAGCTCCTCAGCGATCTCCTTGTTGGTCTTCCCCTCCGCGATCCGCGCCAGGATCAGCCGCTCCCGTGGCGTGAGGTCCTTGAAGGCGTCCCCGTACGCGGCCCGCGCCCGCTGGCGGAATTGCTCCAGCACCTTCTGGGTGACCGCGGGATCCAGGATGGCCTCGCCCCGCGCCAACGCCTCCAGGGCCTGGA
>JBEPYX010000294.1:0-3312 GCA_041641155.1 Thermoflexus sp. | reverse complement strand
CCCCGGGGTGGAGGACAACGATTTCTTCAAGCTCTGGGTGAAGCCCGGCATGATCGTGACCTGCGAGACGCTGGACCTGACGCCGGGGACGGATACGAATCTCATCATCTACGATGCGAACCGCAATGGGATCGCTGGGAACGATGATGTGAACGCCCCGGCCGGGGCGCTGCAGAGCCGGGTGACGGTGTGGGTGACCTGGGAGGGCTGGATGTATCTTCTGGTGGGGCAAGGGGGGCGGGGAATCGTCTACGGCTCCGGCTACAGCCTGCAGTGCACCACGGGCCTGCCGCCCACGGCCACCCCAACGCCGACCCGTACCCCCCGGCCGACCCCGGAGGTCCCGCCGCCCCCCACGGCCACGCCGTTCCCCACACCCACCCCCGCCCCCACGGCGACCCCGACGCCGCTCCGCCTCCACGTGGAGCCGGCCGCGGCCACCCCCACACCGGGCGGCCGCCTGGTCGAGGTGACGGCCGTGGTCTACTATGACGCCAACGGGAACGGGGCCCCCGACCCGGGGGAAGGGGTGATGGGAATGCCTGCCTGGCTGGTCGCCCTCCGCGGCGGGCAGGTGATCGCCCAGGGGGCGACCGATGAAGCGGGGCAGGTGACGTTGCGAGGGGTCGCCGAGGGCACGATCCGGCTGGTGATCCCCTATCTGGGGGTGGTGCGCTCGGTGGAGAGCGGCAGCACGGTCGTCATCCGCCTGGGCCCGGTTCCGATGCCAACCCGCTTGCCTTGACGCGGGGCGGCGCGCCCCCGGGAACCTTTGACGGTGAGGGCGCGGATGGCGCTTGGGGGATTTCCGGGAGGATCGCATGGCTGAGCCGGGACAGGGGCCGATGGGAGGGGTCCAGCCGGTTTGGCGGGCGCTCGCCCGCGGGTGGGCACAGGCGCGAGCGCGCTGGGCGCAGATCCCGCCTTCCGTGCGGCCGTTGCTGCTGGTCAGCGCCGGCGTCGGGGCGCTGGGCGTGGGGTTGTTCCTCGCCGGCCTCTGGCTGGTCCTCCGCGCCGCCCGGCCGTCAGCGATGCCCCCGCCGACCGAGGGGGCGGGGGCTGCCGCGTGGCCGATCCCCCTCCGGCTCCGGGTGAAAGACCGGACACTGAGCGTCCGCCCGCTCGCCGTGCGGGAGGGCCGCTGGCCGGTCCCCCGCGGATCGGGGGACACCGCCTACTGGATGGAGGGGACGTTCGCCAACCTCGTCCTGGGCCTGCCGGATCGCCCGGAGAACCGTCGGCTGGTGGAGGGGTTGCGCGAGGGGGAGATCCTGGAGGTGGAGATGAACGCTGGCCCGGTGCTCCGGTTCCAGGTCTCCGGCAGGCAGCAGGTGCAGCCGGAGGACACGGAGATCCTGGACCAGCATCGCCCGGGGCTCACGCTGTTGCTGGTGGGCGGGGAGTCCCGCTGGGCGGTGACGGCCTCCCCCCTCCCGGAGCGGCCGGCCGCCTTCCTGGCGATGGAGCGGGTTCCCATTGGCCTGCCGGTGCAGGTGGGGCCGATCCGGTTCACCGCGCAGGGCGTCGAGCCCCGCTGGAGCGGGCCGGGGATCCCGGCGGATTTCATCGGGGTGGTGTTGCGGTTCGAGCTGATTCACACCGGCCAGGAGCCCCTTTCCTTCGAGCGCGTGGAGTGGAGCCTGGTGGATGCCGCTGGCCGGCGGTATCAGCCGACGGTGCTGGAGGGTGTCCCCATCCCCTCCGGACAGATCGCCCCGGGCGGGACGGTCGAGGGACAGGTCGCCTTTCTGATCCCGCGCAACAGCGCGGAGGGGATCCTGGTTTGGCGGTTTAATCCCCTTCCCGGCCGGCTGGCTCCAGTGGAGGTGGAGTTTGAACTGCCGCGTCCCACGCCGACCCCGGAGCCGAAGGCGCTCCTTCAGGTGCAGATCCAAAGCGCCCAATGGCTCCCGGCGGAGGGAGTGCTGATCCTCCGGGGTGGGGTTGGGAACCCGGGCGGTCAACCGGTCACGCTGGAGGCGACGGAGGTGGAGTTGATCGGCCCGGAGGGCCAGCCGGTGCCGCTGCAGGAGGCGTCCCCCGCGTTGCCGTGGGTGATCCCGGCCGGCCGGAACCTGGGCTTCGAGTTGCGCTTCGCCCTCTCCGCCCCCGGCCCGGCGACGCTGCGAATTGGACGGGAGCGGTTCCAGATCCGATGATGTCGGTCGACATCCCCGTTCCAATTCGAAGGGAGGTTCCCATGGGGATTTACATTATGCTCAGCACTCTAACGGATGAGGGTGCGAAGACGATCAAGGAGCGCCCGGAGCGGATCCAGGAGGCCAACCGCGAGGTGGAGGCGATGGGGGTGAAGGTCCTGGCCCAGTATGCGGTGCTGGGGCCGTATGATTTCATCAACATCGTGGAGGCGCCGGACAACGAGACGGTGGCCCGGGTGTCGGTGGAGCTCTCCTCCCGGGGGAGCGTGAAGATCATGACGCTCCCGGCCATCCCCATCGAGACCTTCATCCAGCGCGTGAAGGGCTGAAGGGGATGCGGGGCGGCTCCCCGGCGCCCGCCATCGGGCCCGCGCGAGGGGCCGCCCCTCCGTTAAGAGCCTTCGGACGTGGCTTTGCCGAGGAAGGCGTCCTCCGGGGGCACGGGCAGCCCCAGCCGGCGGCAGAGCATCGGGATCAGCCCGCCCGCCTCCAGGATGGCCTGGACGGTGGGGGAGAGGGGCGGGAAGGGGAAGTCCCCTGCCCGGCAGCGGATGCGGTGGGCCTCCAGGTCGATCTCGATCTCCTCCCCGGGCGCGATGGCGTCCACGGCCTCCGGGCATATGATCGGCAGCAGGCCGTGGTTGACCGCGTTGCGGAAGTAGATCCGGGCGAAGGACTTGGCGATGATCGCCCGCACCCCCGCGGCCTTGAGGGCGATCACCGCCTGCTCGCGGGAGGAGCCGCACCCCCAGTTGCGGCCGGCCACGATGAGATCGCCGGGGCGCACCTCCCGGGCGAACGCCGGGTCAAGATCCTCCAGGGCGTGCCGAGCCATTTCCGCCGGGTTGGTGATCGTGTAGGTGTATTTGCCTGGGAAGATCACATCGGTGTTGACGTTGTCTCCATATTTCCACACGCGACCCTGCAGCCGCATCGCGACGACCTCCTGGGGATAGGCTTCCTCCCCCGGAGGGATGCCCCGGCGGTGCTGTTCAGCGGGCATCCTCCAGGACCTCGCGGGGGTCCGTGATCCGCCCGCGCAGGGCGCTGGCGGCGACCACGGCTGGGTTGGCCAGGTAGATCTCCGCCTCGGGCGTTCCCATCCGCCCCCGGAAGTTCCGGCTTCCGGAGGAGATCACCACCTCCCCCGGGG
>JBEPYX010000293.1:0-3312 GCA_041641155.1 Thermoflexus sp. | reverse complement strand
AGCGCTATCACGCGAGCCAGCGTGTAGAAAAAGAAAGCGGTCAGGACGCGGAACCGCCAGTGGACGATCGCGGGGGCCTCCAGGGCCTTCGGCGCGGTCCGCTGGGCCTGCCGGCCGGTCAGGTAAAACAGCAGCGCGAGCAGGACGCTGTTGAGGATCTGAACCCACGCCAGCTCCCCCGGCACCTCGGCCGCTTGCCCGAGGAGAACGCCGCCAGCGGCGCCCATCAACGCCCAGGCGAGCAGCATCCAGCGCCAGTCATCCAGGGCCAAGACCAGCCCGGCCAGCACCGCGATCCCGAAAGCGGTCCACTCGCTGGAGCTCCATTCACCGATCACTGTGCGCTCCTGTCGCGCGAGGGCTTGAGGCCACACGCCGCGCCCGCATGCACACACGGCCCGCGCGCGGGCCTTCAAAGTAATAAACCATCCCCACCGGATGCGCAAGCGGAAAGCGATTGCGGCGCAGGAGCTCGCTTTCCCACGAACCTGGAGGGGATAAAATCGAAAAGAGGAAGATCATTTCGAATCACCGGAGCCCGCCATGGCACGCAAAGCAAACCCCTTGACCCCGGCTCGTTCCCGCGTGCGAGCGTGGACGGTGCCCGGCCCGCGGACGATCGCCCGTGAGGTCCTGCCGAACGGGATCGTGGTCCTCGCTTACGAGAACTTCAGCAACCCTTCGGTGGTCCTCTCCGGCCTCCTCTGGGCCGGGGCGGTGGATGATCCGCCCGATCGGGCCGGGCTGGCCGCGTTCACGGCCGAGATGCTCACGCGGGGGACGGCCCATCGGACGTTCCACGAGATCTACGAGGCGATCGAGTCGGTCGGCGCCAGCTTGGATATCGGGGCCGGCTATCACACCACGGGCTTCGGCCTGAAGGCGCTGGCCGAGGACCTCCCCGCTATGCTGGAGATCCTGGCGGATGTGCTCCGGAACCCCACCTTCCCGGAGGAGCAGGTCGAGAAAGTGCGCGGGGAGATCCTCACGGACCTGCAGGAGCGAGAGCACGACACACGGCGGATGGCCAGCCTGCGCTTCCGGGAGACGCTCTTCCAGGGTCATCCCTACGGGCGGAGCGTGGACGGCTACCGGGAGACGGTGCAGGCCATCACCCGGGATGACCTCATCGCCTTCCATCGGGCGTTCTACAGCCCGGAGCGGATGATCATCGCGTTGGTGGGGGCCGTCCGCGCCGAGGAGGGAATTGCCCTCGTCCGGCGGACCCTGGGGGATTGGTTGGCCCGTCGCTTGGAGCCCAACCCGTTGCCGCCCGCCCCTCGCCCGGAGCGCCCGATCCATGTGCACGCCCCCATCCCGGGCAAAACCCAGACGGACCTCGTGATGGGCACGGTGGGGATGACCCGGAAGGACCCCGACTACTACGCCGCCGCGCTGGCCAATTGCATCCTGGGGGTCTTCGGGCTGATGGGTCGGCTGGGGGACCGCGTGCGGGATCGGGACGGGCTGGCGTATTACGTCTACAGCCGCCTGGACGCGGGCCTGGCCGCGGGGACCTGGAGCGTGATCGCCGGGGTGGCGCCGGAGCATCTCCCCCGGGCGGTGGAGGGGATCCGGGCCGAGATCCGGCGCCTCCTGGAGCGACGCGTCCCCGCCCAGGAGCTCGCGGAGAACCAGTCCTTCTTGATCGGCTCCCTGCCCCTCCGGCTGGAGACCAACGAGGGGATCGCTGGGATGTTGGTGGATATGGAGCTGTTCGAGCTGGGGCTGGATTACCTGGAGCGTTATCCGGAGATCATCGGCAGCCTCACCGCCAGCGACGTCCAGGCGGTGGTGCGCAAATACCTGGACCCGGATCGCATGGTGCTCTCGACGGCGGGCCCCGATCCGGAGCGCCCCCTGGTGTGAAGCTTCGAAGCATCCGGGAGAAGGAGGGGCGTGATGGCGATCGAGGTGTGGGTGGAGGTGGTCGCCATGGCCGACGAGGCGGTCTGGCTGGTGCGATCCCCGGAAGGCGAATGGACCCTGCCGGGGAGGCCGGTGGCCGAGGGCGAGGAGCCTGTGGAGGCCGCCCGCCGATGGGTGGCCCAGATGGCCGGGGTCGCGCTGGAGGAGCCGGTCATTCTAGAAGCCACCTCGCGGCGGGAGGCGGATCGCTGGCGGCTGATCCTGCGCTATGCGGGCCGTCTGCTCCAGGCCCCTCGCCCCTCCGCCGAGGGCCCGGAATCGGGGCTCTTCCACATCGAGCACTTGCCACCCCTGGACCCCGGCCAGCGGGCGGCGATCTATCGGGCGCTGCAGACGCTGTGAGGGCCGATGCGGATCGAAAGATGCGGATGGTCCTCTGGGCGGTCCTCACAGAGGCACCCTCTAACGGATAGCTGTCCGGGCGGCCTCCCTTTCGCTCCCAGCCGATCTCCTTGCGTTTGACAGATGGGACGCGATGGGTTAACATGTCCTTGTGTTTTGGATAATGATTCTCTCTAGATGAGGATTATCCATGCGGCGCGATCAGGAGCGGCTGAAGGCGATGCGGGAGGGCCTGCGGGCGTCTGGGCTGCGGTTGACCCCGCAGCGCCTGGCCATCTGCGAGATCCTGGCGACGAGCCGGGATCATCCCACGGCGTATGAGATCCACCGCCGTCTGCGCCGGCGGTTCCCCACGATGAGCCTGGCCACGGTGTATAAGACCCTGGACGCCTTGGCGCGGTTGGGCCTGGTGAGCGTCCTGGGGGACGCCGGGGATGGGAAGGTGCATTACGATGGGGACACGGCGCCCCACATCAACCTGGTCTGCCTCGCCTGCCACCGGGTGGAGGACCTGGAAGGGGTGGAGATCCGGGCTCTCCACCGGCGGGTGGCTGCCCGTTCCGGCTACGCCCTGCGGGGAGCCCGCCTGGTCTACTACGGCCTTTGCCCGGATTGCCAGCGCAAAGCCTCTGCATCCCCGATGGAGGTGGCTTGAGCGATGAGGCATCGGATCCGCCGCTTCGTCGTGGAGGAGCGCCGACTGGAGCTCCCCTGGGTGGGTCTGACGTTTGCCGCGCTGGCCGGGGGGATGCTCGCGCGCGGGTTGGCCTCGGGCGCGGAGGTGGGGTTCTGGGCCGCGGCGTATCTCTTCGGGGGCTTCTACGGCGTGTTGGATGGGCTGCTGGCCATGCGCCAGGGGCGCCTGGACGTCAACGTGCTGATGTTGCTTTCCGCCCTGGGGGCGGCCCTCATCGGGCACGCGGAGGAGGGGGCAACGTTGCTGTTCCTCTTCTCCCTTTCGAACGCCCTGCAGACCCTGGCGCTGGAGCGGACCCGCCAGGCCATCCGGCGGCTGATGGATCTCCGACCGCCCATGGCCCG
>JBEPYX010000292.1:0-3321 GCA_041641155.1 Thermoflexus sp. | reverse complement strand
TGCGCAGGTAGCTCTCGCGGGCCGGGGCGGGCCCGATGCAATACGCCTCGTCGGCGTAGCGCACGTGCAGGGCGTTGCGGTCGACTTCGGAAAACACCGCCACAGTGCGGATCCCCAGCTCGCGGCAAGCCCGGATGATCCGCACGGCGATCTCGCCGCGGTTGGCGATCAGGACCTTCCGGAACATGATCGGGCTCCCTGTGGGTAGGGGCGGGGATCAGAGGGGGATGTTCCCGTGCTTCTTGGGCGGGTTCTGATCCCGCTTGTTCTGAAGCATCTCCAAGGCGTTGATGAGGCGGGGCCGGGTCTCCTTTGGCTCAATGACGTCGTCGACGAAGCCGTAGGAGGCGGCGACGTAAGGGTTGGCGAACTTCGCCCGGTATTCCGCCACCAGCTCCGCCCGCCGGGCCTCGGGGTCCGGCGCCTCGGCCAGCTCGCGCCGGAAGATGATGTTGACGGCGCCCTCGGGCCCCATCACCGCCAGCTCCGCCGTGGGCCAGGCCAGGACCAGATCCGCCCGCAGGTGGCGGGAGTTCATCACGCAGTAGGCGCCGCCATAGGCCTTGCGGGTGATCACCGTGATCTTGGGGACGGTGGCCTCGGCGTAGGCGTAAAGGAGCTTGGCGCCGGCCTTGATGATGCCCCCATGCTCCTGAGCCACCCCCGGCATGAAGCCCGGTACGTCCTCAAAGGTAATGATCGGGATGTTGAAGGCATCGCAGAAGCGCACGAAGCGGGCCGCCTTCTCGCTGGCCTTGATGTCCAGCACCCCCGCCAGCACCGCCGGCTGGTTGGCTACGATCCCCACGCTGTGCCCGCCCAGCCGGGCGAAGCCGATGACGATGTTGGGGGCGTAATCCGGCTGGACCTCGAAGAAGTCCCCGTTGTCCACGATCAGGCGGATGACCTCTTTGATATCGTAGGGACGGGTGGGATCGTCGGGGACGATGGCGTTGAGGCGCTCCTCGGTGCGCAGGGGGTCGTCGCCGTTGGGCACGTAAGGGGGGTCCTCCATGTTGTTCGAAGGGAGATAGGAGAGGAGCTTGCGGATCATGTAGAAGAGATCGGCCTCGGTGTCGGCGGCGAAGTGGGCCACGCCGCTGATGGTCGTGTGGACGTCGGCCCCGCCCAGCTGCTCGAAGGTCACCTCCTCATGGGTGACCGCCTTCACCACATCGGGGCCGGTGATGAACATGTAGCTGGTCCCTCGGACCATGAAGATGAAGTCCGTGAGGGCGGGGGAGTAAACAGCACCCCCAGCGCAGGGGCCCAGGATGGCGCTGATCTGAGGCACCACGCCCGAGAGCATCACGTTGCGCAGGAAGATGTCGGCATAGCCTCCCAGGGAGAGGACGCCCTCCTGAATTCGGGCGCCGCCGGAGTCATTCAGCCCGATAAGGGGCGCCCCATTTTTCATCGCCATGTCCATGATCTTCACAATCTTGCGGGCATGGCCCTCCCCCAGGCTCCCCCCCAGCACGGTGAAATCCTGGGCGTAGACGTAAACCAGACGCCCGTCGATCGTCCCCCATCCCGTGACCACGCCGTCCCCCAGGTAGCGGCGCTCCGCCAGCCCGAAGTCGGCGACCCGGGTGGTGACGAAGGGATCGAGCTCCCGAAAGGAGCCCTTGTCCAGCAGGAGCTCCAGGCGCTCCCGGGCCGTGAGTTTGCCCTTCGCGTGCTGCTGGGCGATCCGCTCCGGCCCACCCCCTGCCTGGGCCTCCGCCCGCAACCGCCGCAACTGCTCCAGCCGGTCCTCCATAATTTCAACGCGCATAAGTCCGCCCTCGATTTGGGGATCAGAGCCCTCTAATGAGAACGCGTCTTGATTATACCTAGAGGCGGAAGGCCCATAGTAATTGAAGCCGAGGGGCTTGTGGTTTCGGCCGGTCGGGCTCCGGACCCTGGCCGTTCGCCCTCCGGAGGATGGCCCGCTCGCCCTGTCCGTTCCGGTTACAATGGCTCCATGGGGCGCCTAAGGGCCGGAGACGGAGGCCCCGGCAGATTGCCCTCCCTGGACGATCGAGGACCCTTGTCGAATCGGGAGGAGGCGCTGATGGCTCGTTTCCGCCGATGGTGCCTGGAGGGCCTACAGGCCCCGGTGGAGATCCGATTTGATGCATGGGGGATCCCCCACATCGAGGCGCGCACCTTGGCCGACCTCTTCTTCGCCCAGGGCTTCGTCCACGGGCGCGACCGGGGCTGGCAGATGCGGTTCAACCGGCTGGTCGCCCGCGGCCGCCTGAGCGAGGTCTTCGGGCCGATGGGCCTGGAGATGGACCGCCTCGCCCGCGGGGTGGGGTGGGTTGAACACGCCCGGGCCGCCCTGCAGCAAATCCACCCGGATGCCCGTCGGCTCCTGGAGGCTTACGCCGCAGGGGTCACCGCTGCCTTCCGCTGCGGCCCGACCGGGCCGGAGGACCGCTTGGCTCCCCTTCCCGCTTCCCCATGGACCCCCGAGGACAGCGCGGCTTGGGGGTTGGTGGTCGCTTGGTCGCTCTCATGGAACTGGGACAGCGAGCTGTGCCGGGTGGCGATGGCCCGCGCGCTGGGGGAGCGGGCGGCGGACCTCGAGCCGGAGGCGATTTTCGGCGAGACCGCCTTCCTCCCTGACACTCTGGCAGTCGAGCCGATGGCCGAGCGGCTGCGCGCAATGTATGCCGCGTGGACGCGCTGGATCGGCCCGCGGGAGGGGGTCGGCAGCAACAACTGGGTCGTGTCGGGCGCCCACACAGCGACCGGGTTTCCCATCCTGGCTAACGATCCACATCTGCCTCTGTCGCTCCCTAGCCTCTGGTATGAACAACATCTGGTGTGCGAGCCGGAGGCATTTGCCGTGGCCGGCGTGACCGTGCCCGGCCTGCCCGGGGTGGTGCTGGGGCATAACGAGTGGATCGCCTGGGGGGCGACGGCCGCCATCGCCGACACCCAGGACTGGTTCATCGAGCGCTTCGATCCGGAGCACCCGCTCCGCTACGAGACGCCGGACGGGTGGGCATGGGCGGAGGTCCGGGAGATCGAGATCCGGGTGAAGGGGCGGCGGGCCCCGGAGCGGTTCCGGATGCGGGTGACCCGCCACGGCCCGGTGCTGACGGACCTGCTCCCCGAGTATGAGCCGGAGGGGCTCAGCTGGCCCCGCATGGGCCTCGCGCTCGCCTGGGCGGGCGCACGGGTGGAGACATGGTTCGAGGCGGTGCTATGGCTCAACCGCGCGCGCAACTGGGAGGAGTTCCGAGAGGCGCTGCGGCGTTGGCCGGCACCGGTCCTCAACTTCGTCTACGCCGATCGGGCGGGCCACATCGGCTACCAGATGGCCGGGCG
>JBEPYX010000291.1:0-3323 GCA_041641155.1 Thermoflexus sp. | reverse complement strand
TTAAAATCGTGACGGGGGCCAGCTCCGGAAACTCGCACCCCCACGCCGCCCATCGCATCTGCTGTTGAACATCGTGACGGGAGGCTCTGATGGCGTTTACGGTTCGGGATTTTGAGAGCCTGGTGCGGCTGCTGGACCGGCATCCTGAGTGGCTGGAGGCGCTGCGGCAGCGGCTGCTGACCCGGGAGCTGCTGCACGCCCCCGAGACGCTGCGGGCGATCGAGGGGACGCTGCGGACGCTGGGGGAGACGGTGGCCGCCCTGGCCGAGGCGCAGCGGCGGCATTATGAGGAGTTCATTGCCCACCGCCAGGAGTTTCTGGCTGATCGGGCGGAGGCGGACCGGCGGCTGGCGGCGCTGCAGGCGGAGGTGGCGGCTGCGCGGGCGGAGGCGGATCGTCGCTTCGCCGAACTGGCCGAAGCTCAGCGGCGCACGGAGGGGCGGGTGACGCGGCTGGAAGAGGCGGTGGCCGCCCTGACTGAAGCCCAGCGGCGCACCGAGGAGCGGCTCGAGCAGCTGGCCGAGGCCCAGCGGCGCACCGAGGAGCAGGTGCGGGCGCTGGCGGAGGCCCAACAGCGGCTGGAGGGGCGGGTGACGCGGCTGGAAGAGGCGGTGGCCGCCCTGACTGAAGCCCAGCGGCGCACCGAGGAGCGGCTCGAGCAGCTGGCCGAGGCCCAGCGGCGCACCGAGGAGCAGGTGCGGATGCTCACGCAGACGGTCCGGACCCTCATTCAAGACGTGGCCGACCTGAAGGATCACGATCTGGAGCGGCGGTATGTGGAGCGGGCGGCCGCCTACTTCGGGGGGCCGGATTTCCGCAAGGTTCGCCCCCTCTCCCCCACGGAGGTTTTGGAGGCGCTGGAGCGGGCCCTGGACGCGGGGGAGATCTCGCGCCAGGCGTTTGTGGATGCGCAGCAGGCGGATGGGGTGATTCGGGGGCAGCGGGAGGGGCGGACGCTTCACGTGGTGCTGGAGGCGTCGTGGGTGGTGGATCGGGAGGATGTGGAGCGGGCGGTGCGTCGGGCGGAGATCCTGGGGAAGGTGCTGGGGGAGGCGTGGCCGGGGGTGGCGGGGAAGCGGCTGACGGAGGGGGCGCAGGAGCGAATCCAGCAGTTGCGGGAACAGGGCCGGCCCATCGTGGTCGTCCAGGACGGCCGCGTCGAATGGCCGGAGTAGCGTAATTCGTTGAGAAAGGACCCCGATGGCCAGTGAGGCCGCTTTCGTCCGCTTGATGGGTCGGACGCTCGCCTTCTATGCATCGGCTTTCCTCCTTTTGGCCGTCGGGTTGGGATTCTTGACGGCCAGCGTCCTGGAATGGATCTACGCGGGCCGGATCTGGCCGGGGGTTTTCATCGGCGCAGTGGACGTCGGCGGGCTGACCGAAGCGGAAGCCCAGGTGCGGTGGGAAGCCACTCTTCCGGACCCGCACCGTCCTTGGTTCATCCTCGAAGGAGGGGGGTTCCGCCAGACGCTCTCGCTGGCCGATCTAGGGGCCCGCGTGGACGTCCCTGGCACCCTCCAGGAGGCCATGCGGATCGGCCGGGGGGAAGGCCTCGCCGACTGGCCCGAGCGGATCCGCATCTGGTGGGTTGGTCGGTCGGTGTCGCCGCGGGTAGAGGTGGACGCGGCGCGCCTGGACGCCCAAGTGGCCGCCCTGGCAGCAGCGATCGACCGTGCCCCGCGCGATGCTACCCTAGAGATCCATGGGGATCAGGTAGTCGTGCTCCCCGGAGCCGACGGGGCACGCCTGGATCGGGCAGCCCTCCGGGCCCGCCTGCTGGAGGCGCTGGCGGCCCTTCAACCCACGGTGATCCCGCTCCCCATCGAGACGCTCCCCCCGGCGGTGACCGAGGTGGAGCCGGCGCGGACTCAGCTCCGCCAATGGCTCCAGGAGCCGGTCCGCCTGATCGTGCCCACGAATACCTTAACGGTCCCACTGCCCCTGCGCGAGACTGGCCCCTGGGTGCTTTCCCCCGACGCGCTCGCCAGGATGGTCCAGCTAGTGCGGGTGGATTCCCCCAAACCCCATCTGGAAGCCCATTTAGAGGAGGCCCGCCTGCGGGAATGGCTGGCCCCTATCGCGCAGGCCCTGCAGGCGGATCCGGTGGACGCCCGCTTCGTTTTCGATGAACAGAAGAAGCGGCTGATCCCCATCGCTGCCTCCCAATGGGGCTACCGCCTGGATCTCCCGACCACCATCGCCCGCATCCGGGAAGCCCTCGCCACCCCCACGCGGGAAGTCCCCATCGCCCTGACGCTGATCCCGCCCCGCTATCCGGAGACGGCCACGGCGGAGGCCTTGGGGATCACCGGACGCATCGCCCAGGCGGTCACGAACTTCAAGGGCTCCCCACCCTCCCGGGTGCGGAACATCATCCTGGGCGCATCGCGCATGCACGGCGTGGTGGTCCCGCCCGGCGAAGTGTTCTCCTTCAACGCCCACCTGGGCGATGTCAGCGTGGACACCGGCTTCGAGGAGGCATTGATCATCTACAACGGGCGGACGATCCGGGGCGTGGGCGGCGGGCTCTGCCAGGTGTCCACCACGCTGTTCCGGGCCGCCTTCTTTGGGGGCTTCCCCATCGTGGAGCGGTGGCCCCACGCCTATCGGGTGGGATGGTATGAGCGCACCTTCGGGCCGGGGCTCGACGCGGCCATCTTCTCCCCCTACGCGGATTTCAAGTTCCGGAACGACCGGGCGACCCCCATCTTGATCACCGCTGCGGTCGATCCGGAGGCGGGGACGCTGACGTTCACGATCTACGGCGCCGATGATGGGCGGAAGGTCATGGTGGAAGGCCCCTTCATCTCCCGCATCGTCCCCCACGGCCCGCCGATCTACGAGGAGGATCCCACGCTGCCGAAGGGGAAGATCGTCCAGGTGGACTGGGCGGTGGATGGGGCCGATGTGGTGGTGCAGCGGAAGGTCGAGAAGGACGGGCAAATCCTCTATGCGGATCGCCTGTTCACCCGCTATCAGCCCTGGCGGGCCGTCTTCAAAGTCGGCACCGGCGCGCCGTGATCCGGCAGGCGGTCCTCCGCGCGGTTAAGGGCCGACCGTCAATTCGCTGATCAGGACGCTGTTGTTGACGGCGCTGGAGGAGCCGGGGGTCAAGACAACGACCCGGGCGGCCGGGTTCCCCGACGGGTAGAGGCCGGTGCGGAGCTGATAGGTTCCGGGGGGCGCGCCGCCGGGGATGGGCAACGCCAAGGAATCGCGAACGATCTGCCCCGGCTGCCAGGCTGGGATCGGAGGGTTGGGCTCGGCATCCCGCTGGGCGATCAACTGGCCGTTCGGGCCGATCAGATGGACGAAGATGACCA
>JBEPYX010000290.1:0-3324 GCA_041641155.1 Thermoflexus sp. | reverse complement strand
CGTAAAGCAGGATATCCTGGGTTCCGGTCCCGATGTCCACGCAGAGGATATTCACGGCCGTCCCTCCCTCTCACGGCGCTATCCGAGGGGCCGGAAGGTTCGCGCCATCGGGCGCTCGATCTGCGCCCGCAGCGCCTCCACCGCCTCCTCCGGCGTCTCCACCATCCGGAGCAGGCGGACGTCCTCCTCCCGGATGTAGAAAGGATCGAAATACGCTTCGAGCAGGCGCCGCCAGCGGGATCCCAGAAGCAGGAAGGGCCGGGGGGGCAGCTCGCCGGTCTGCAGCAGGCTCCACGCCAGCGCCATCTCGCTCAGCGTCCCGATGCCCCCCGGCAACGCGATCAGCGCGTCTCCCGCCGTGACCAGGTAATGCAGGCGCTGGAAGAGGGTGGGGAACTTGATCTCCACGTCCAGGAACGGGTTGGCCTTCAACCCGGCGCGGTCGAACGGATCCACGGTCACGCCGATGGTGAGCCCACCGGCCTCCTTTGCCCCGCGGCTCACTGCCTCCATCGCCCCCCGATACCCGCCGCTCATCACCACGAAGCCGGCCTCCGCCAGCCGACGGCCCAGGGCCACCGCCGTCTGGTACTCCGCAGATCCCGGCGTTGGGGTGCTGCCTCCGAACACCGCGACAACCTTTCGGTTGATACTCCCCCCTAAATCCGCCCCAGGCGTTTGGAGGCCGGAGGGAGGGGCTGCTGCCATGGCCATTCCACCTCGATCCAGAATCCGGTCACCGCGGTGAAAGCCACCCGACCCTCCGAAGTCCGGGATACTCATATGGTGCATCACCGGACACGTTCCCCGAGGGCCAGGGGGGGCGTGGGCCAATCCAGGAACATCGCCTCCAACGCCAGCCGCGGGTTGGCGTTCCGCTGCAACGCGATCCAAGCCCGGCGGGTCGCCTCCAGCGCCGCCCGCGCCCCTTCCAGGCCCACCCGCTCCGCCACCTCCTGCAGGGTCGAGCGGTCCTCTTCGTGCGTTAGGGGGAGCGCCGCCCCGCTGGCCAGGATCAGCACATCCCGCCACCACGCCATGGCCGTCTCCAGGAACGCCGATCGGTGCTCCTCCTCCTCGCCCGCGAGGGCTTCCGCAAAAGCGAAGCGCCCCGTGCGCCCCTGGGCGAGCAGCATGTGGATCCGCTCGATCCGGTCCGCATATCCGGCCAGCACCTCCGGATCCTGAGCCGCCTCGACCGCCCATCCGATCCGCCCCCCGGACAGCCGAGCCAGCCGGTCGGCCGCATCGGGCGGGAGGCCCCACCGCTCCTGGAGGGCCCGGCGCACCTGAGGGATCGGCAGGGGGTCGAGCGGGAGGACCTGACAGCGGGAAACCACGGTGGGCGGAAGGGCCTCCGGGGCGGGAGCGATGAGCATCAGCACCGCATACGAAGGCGGCTCCTCCAGGGTCTTCAGCAGGGCGTTGGCGGCCTCGATGGTCATCTCCTCCGCCCGATCGAAGAGGACGATCCGATAGGGCCCCTCCACCGGCGTGCGGGCGAGGAACCGTTGAGCGTCCCGCACCTGATCGATTTTCAGGCTGGAGCCCTCCGGGGCGACCGGGAGGGCATCGGGGTGATGGCCTGCCTGCATCCGGCGGCAGGAGCGACACAACCCGCACGGAGGATCTGGGTCCGGGCACAGCAGCGCCATCCCCCAGGCCCACGCCAGCGTCCGCCGCCCGACCTGCGGGGGCCCCGTGAATAGATAGGCATGGACAATCCGTCCCTCTGCCCGCTGGCGCTCCAGGTGCCGGATCGGCCGCTCGTGCCCGACCACGAAGCGGGAGAGCGCCATACACGCCCCTCAGAACGCCGGCCCGCCCAGGAGGCGCTCGATCTCCTCCTTGTGGCGGGTCTCATCCTCCGCAAACATCTCCAGCGTGGCCTTCAGGCCGATGTCCCCCACGGCCTCGGCCTGGGCCGCCCGCTCCTTGTAGCCGGCGATCGCCTCCAGCTCGAACTTCAGGGAGTCTTCCAGGACGCCGCGCCAGTCGAAGACCTCGGTGGGCACCTGGGGCTGGATCTTCGGCACGCCCCCCAGGGCGACGATCTTGTCGGCCAGATACATCGCGTGCTTGACCTCGTCGGCGACCTCCTTCTGCAGGAGCTCCCGCACCTCGTGGCCAGCGAGGCCCTTGAGCACGCTGGCGTGGCGGATGTAGCGGAGGATCGTGTTGAGCTCCGCGTTCAGATCCCGGTTCAACCCCTCGATGAGCTGGGCCAGCTTCTCATCCATAATGGCCTCCGGGTCATTAGGGTGAATCATCCCCGCGTTCACGGCGCCGGCGAGAGGATCCGCCGCAGCACCGCCGGCAGGATCCCCCCGTGCCGGTAGTATTCCACCTCCACCGGGGTGTCCAAACGGGCGATCGCCGTGAAGGTGATCGTCGTCCCATCCGGCCGGCGGGCCCGGACAGTTACCTCCTGCCGCGGCCTCAGGCCGGATGCGATCCCCTCGATGTCGTAAACCTCAAAGCCGGTGAGGCCCAGGGTCTCCCGATTCTCCCCCGGCCGGAACTGCAGGGGCAGCACGCCCATCCCCACCAGATTGCTGCGGTGGATCCGCTCGAAAGACTCGGCCAGCACCGCCTTCACTCCCAGCAACGCGGTCCCCTTGGCCGCCCAATCCCGAGAGGATCCGCTCCCGTATTCCTTGCCGGCGATGACGATCAGGGGGACGCCGGCTTCCTGATACCGCATCGCCGCCTCATAGATGGTCATCTTCTCCCCGGTGGGATGGTAAACAGTGTAGCCCCCCTCGGTCCCAGGGACCAGCAGGTTCTTCAGGCGGATGTTGGCGAAGGTGCCGCGGATCATCACCTCGTGATTGCCCCGCCGCGCCCCGTAGGTGTTGAATTCCGCCGGCGGGACCCCCCGGGCGATCAGGTACTGGCCGGCCGGGCTGTTGACCGGGATGCTGCCCGCGGGGGAGATGTGATCAGTGGTGATCGTGTCGCCCAGCACGGCCAACACCCTCGCCCCCCGGATGTCCTGCAGCGGGGGCGGCTCCAGGGAGAAATCCTGGAAGAAGGGAGGCTCCTGGATGTAGGTGGAATTCGGATCCCACTCGTAGAGATCGCCCTCCGGGACCGGTAAGCTCTTCCACCGCTCATCCCCCTCGAAGACATGAGCGTAGCGGGCCCGGAACATCTCCGGGTCCAGGCTCTCGCGGATCGTCCGCTGGATCTCCTCCTGGGACGGCCAGATGTCGCGCAGGAAGATCGGCTGGCCGTTGGGGTCGGTGCCCAGGGGCTCGTGTTCGAAGTCGATATCAACGCGGCCGGCTAGGGCGTAGGCCACCACCAACATGGGGGAGGCGA
>JBEPYX010000289.1:0-3340 GCA_041641155.1 Thermoflexus sp. | reverse complement strand
TCGTCCCTGAGGGACGGATTCGCCGAGTATCTCAACCGTGCGATCGTGAACGGCATCCTAGCCGCCCAATGGGGCATCGGGGTCGGTCTCACCCTGCATCTGCAAACGCCCGAGGGGAAACAGGAGTATCGGGTGGTGGGCGTGGGGACGGATTACTTGAACGCCAAGATCCCGACGGCCTACATCGCCCATGCAGACCTGGCGCGGGATTTCCACGAGACCTCGGACCTGATGCTGCTGATCGATCTGGATCCGAAGGCGAACGCCCAAGCGGTGCGGGCCGAGATCGAGACGCTCGTCCAGCGCTACCCGGCCTTCGACGTCCTCGATTACGAGTCGTTCCGCCAGTTCCAACTCAACGCAATGGAACAAAGCCTAACAATCCTCTATTTGCTTCTCATCGCGTTTGCCGTGCCCATGGTCATAGGGCTGACCAGCACCTTGCTGATCAATGTGCTGGAGCGGGCCCGTGAGATCGGGGTCCTTCGAGCGGTCGGCGCAGCCCGCTCGCCGGTGGCCCGGATCGTGATCGCCGAGAGCATGCTCCTCTCGGCCCTCGGCATCGTCTTCGGCATCCCGACTGGGCTGTGGCTGGGGTATACGCGGGTCGGGTTGTTCCAGACCGCCGGCTTCGTGCTCCCCTACCGGTTCCCCGCGGTAGGCATCGCCCTGGTCGCTTGGGTCGGACTTGGGATCGGCGGGGTGGGCGCTTGGCTGCCGGCCTGGCGGGCAGCGCGGCTGGACATCCTGGCAACGCTGCGCTACGAGTGAGCGCGCGGGCGGGCGCCCCCGCCCCTCGACCGCTCGCGGGCCGCTGGACCTCCGCTATATGGACTCCACGACCTCGCGGGGGATCAGATACCGCTCGGGGGGCTCGCCGCTGGGAAGGTGGGCGGCCAGGCTCTGCCAAAGGCGGCGGGCCTCCCCCCGCACGGCTTCGAGCGGGGCGATCGCCCCGGCAGCGCGAAGCACTTTCCCCAAGGCGATCCGCGCCATCAGGGCGGCTGGACGGAACCCGGCGGCATCGGCCCAGCGGATGGCTTCCTCCAGCACCGGGCCGGCCGCCTCCGGTCGGCCCACCGCCCGGGCCCAGCGGCCCGCCTCCACGGCCGCGTGCACGAACTCCACCACCAGCCCCCGGCGCCCCGTGTAGCGAAGGGCATGCTCCAGCCGGGCCCGCGCTTCCTCCGGATACCCCCGCAGGCGGGCCAGCCGCGCCTCCCCCACCAGCGCCACGCTGCGGGCCACCGCATCCACCGCCCGCCCCTGAGCCAAGGCCTCATCCAGCAACGCCGTCGCCCGCTCCAGATCGCCCTGCATCAGGCAGACCATCCCCAGGCCGACCTGGGCGCTCAAGCGGTGGGCCCATAGGGCCGATCGGCCCCGCAACAGGGTCAGCACGCTCCGGAACTGGGCCTGGGCCTCCTCGAGCTGGCGCGCCCGCAGGGCGAGATACCCCTGGAAGATCCGCGCCCAGATGGTGCTCCAATCCATCTCCGGAACCCGTCGGGCCAACTGCAGCCCCCGCTGCAGCCAGGCCTGCGCCTCGGGGAAATCCCCCCGCAGATCCTGCAGATACGCCATCAGGTTGCAGCCCATCACCACATGCGGCCACTGGGCCGTGGCCTCCGCGATGGCCAGCGCTTGCCGCAGGCAGGCCTCCGCCGCCTCCGACATCCCCTGCAGCGTGAGGATCCAGCCGTAAAGGTTCAGCAGCAGCGGCGCCTGCTCCGGCGCCAGGGTCTCCGCCAGCTCCACCCAGGGCCGCCCCCACAAGGGCGGGGCGGGTTGGAAGAACCCTTCCCCCATCGAGGGACCCGACGGCTCCTCCCCGAACACCAGCCCCACGCGGTCCAGGAGATCCGCCTCCGCCGGGCTGAGGGCTTCCATGAACTGGGATCGGATCTCCCCCGCCAGATCCCCCGCCTCCTCCAGCCGGCCCAGCATCGTGAGGGTGGTCATGAGCCGGCGGGCAGCGTTCAGGGCATGGATTCGATCCCCCTGGGCCTCGGCCCACTCCCGGAACCGGGTGTAGGTCTCGACGATCCCCTCCCAATCCCCCAGCGCCTCCAGGGCCATCCCGCGCCCCAGATAGGCCCGCCGGATCCATTCCGTCAGCCCCTCCCCTCCCACGCTTAGGGCGGCGGACAACGCCTCGTCATAATGGCGCACCGCCTGGCGGAACCCGTAGGTCCGCCGGGCGTGGTCGCCCGCCTCCACGGCGTAGCGCACCATCGCGGGGAGGGCGGAGCGGCCGGCGCGCTGGAAATGGTAAGCGATCTCGGCGCTGTACGGGCCCGGGTGCAGCCCATACAGGGCGGCCAGGGCCTCGGCCAGGCGCTGGTGCCGGCGCCGCCGGACCACCGGGGGGATGGCCTCGTAGATCACGCGGCGGACCACCTCGTGCACGAAGGAAAGGTGCTCCTCCGCATCTTCCTGGAGGAAATGGCGCTCCAGCAGGATCCGGAGGTCGGGCGCCGGATCCGGGGGGCCGATCAGCTCCAGCCATCGGGCGGGGAAGGCCCGCCCGATCACCGCCGCGATCTCCAGGATCTCCCGCGCCCCCTCCGGCAGGCGAGCCACCCGGTCCGCGATCAGGGCCCGCAACGAGGAGATCGCCGCTGGCCCCTCCAGATAGCGCTCCAGGGTTTCCCGCCGGAACGGCCCCGCCGTCAGCGCCGCCCGCAGCAGCTCGGCCGTGAAGAGGGCGTTTCCCCCCGTCAGGCCATACAGGCGCTGGGCGAGATCCTCTACGCGCTCGGGCGGCTCGCCGCTCAGGTGGGCCAGCCAGCGGGCGATGGCCTCGATCGGAAGCGGCCCCACCCGGATCCAGCGGCCGATCCCCTCCCGGCGCAGCGTCTCCAGGAGATGGCTCGCCTCCCGCCCCTCCGGCTCCTCCTCCGGCGTGTGCGCCAGCAGGAGCGCCATCGGGTGGCGAGCCGCGCGCCGGGCCAGGCGCCCCACCACAGTTTGGGTCGCCTCATCGGCCCAGTGCAGATCGTCCACGAACACGACCAGCGGGTGCTGATCGGCCAGGGCGATGATCAGGTTTGAGAAGCCATCAATCAGGCGATGGCGGTTCTCCTCCGGCGTAGTCTCAGGGGCCGCGGGCAGGTTGGGGTAGAGCCAGTGCAAGGAGGGGATCAATTGCGCCACCTGGGCCAGGGCGAAGGCTGGCAGCCCGGCCTTCCGATCCTCCGGCAGCTGGCTCAGCAGCCGGCGCAGGCCCTCGGCCAGGCTCGCGAAGGGGAGGGCGCGCTCGATCCAAAGGCCACGGAGGTACAGGATATCGGCATCGGGGGCGAATCGGCGGATCGCCTCCACAGCCAGGCGGGTCTTG
>JBEPYX010000288.1:0-3348 GCA_041641155.1 Thermoflexus sp. | reverse complement strand
GGCTACGGAGGCTCAATACGGAAAGATCGCCCCTAAAGGTTATCTCGACCGCCTGGCGACGCGGCGGGGGCTGCAGGATGTGAAGTTCACAGTCGTCGGCTACGGCCTGCAGCTGGTCAAGCCGGTGCTGGAGGCCGAGCGCACCCGCTACGTGGGGACCGTCAGCCTGGTGAATCTGCGCAGCGCCCTCACGGACGGCTACAACCTCCACTACTCCAACAGCCCGGGGCGGGGGGTCGGCCCCGGCGGCACGTGCTTCGGGGACTCCGGCGGCCCGGTGCTGCACCGGACGGAGGAGGGGACAGAGGTGATCGTCGGCGTCAACTCCTTCGTCCTGAACGCCAACTGCAAGGGCGCTGCCTTCGCCTATCGCACGGACATCGAGGACTCTCTGTCGTTCCTGGGGAGCTTCGGGATCACCCCAACCCCAATGCCATAACCCGCGAATCGCCCTGGGGTGGCTTTTCGGGCGGGGAGGCTGTTGGAGGGGCTTCCCCGCCCGGCGTTTCCCAGATCCGCAGCCAGGCCGTCCGTTGGATCCATCCCTTAGCGATCCCCCCCACGAACCGGAGGAGGCTGCCCCAATCGCCCCCTACCGGGATCCGGCCCAGGTCCATCCATTGCCCCAGCGCCGCTGCCTGGACCACCGGACGGGCGACGGCGTGGCTGAGCAGCTCGAGCATAACGCTCAGGAAGGCGGCCGGCATGCTCCCCCCGGCCAGGAGCTGGAGGGCCGGAGGCCAGCGATCCCGAAGATCCCTAGGCCGAAGGCGTGGAGCGCTGGGATGATCCGCCGGGCCCGAGTCCGGAACGCCGCCTCCCGGCCGTCCCGAAGGCCATCCCGGCCATCAGGCCGAGGCGCAGGGAGGCCTCATGGCCTGGAAGGTGCGCTCCAACCCCGCCGGGGGGAGCTGTGGTGCCTCCCTGCTGCTATTCCCTACGCCAAGTGCGCTGAGCGAAGAGCAGCCCGAGCATCCCGACCAGAAAGCCCGTTGTGGAGGCTGTGAGCGCAAGGAAAGCGAGCAGGAAGGAGAGGGGGAGCACGCGTAGGACCATCAGGAAGGCGAGAGCCCACCCCATGAGCATCAGGACCGTACCGGCGAGGATCCAGCGCCGTGGGTTCATGGACGATACAACCAGCAGGCGGCGCGATGTCCCAAGCCCACCTCGAAATCCGGTGGCTCCTGGGTCTCGCAAAGGCCCTGGATGATGTGGGGGCAGCGGGGATGGAAGCGGCAGCCGGGGGGCGGGGCGATCAGGCTGGGTGGCTCCCCGGGGGGCACCTCCCGGAGCCGATGGGCGTTCTCCGGATCAGGATCCGGCAGGGCGGCGAGCAGCGCCAGGGTGTAGGGATGGGCCGGGCGGGCGAGCAGCTCGGCCATCGGGGCCTGCTCCACCACTTTCCCTGCGTACATCACCAGGATGCGGTCCGCGAAATAGGTGGCGGTCGCCAGATCGTGGGTCACGTAGATGATCGAGAGCTGATAGCGCTGCTGCAGGGCCTGCAGCAGCTTCAGGATCTCCACCCGGATCGAGGCGTCCAGCATGGAGACCGGCTCATCGGCGATCAGCAGGCGGGGGCGCATGAGGATGGCCCGGGCGATCACCACCCGCTGTTGCTGCCCGCCGCTGAGCATATGAGGGAACTTAAACAGGAACTCCTCCACCGGGGTTAACCGCACCTCCTCCATGACCTCGCGGATGCGCTCCAGGCGCTGGCGCCGATCCCGGACCCCGCCGATGATCAGAGGTTCCTCCAGGATCTGGCGGACGCTCATGAACGGCGGGAGGGCGCCGTAGGGGTCCTGCTGTACATAGCCCACTTGGGTGTTGCGATACCAGCGCATCTCTCGGGAGGTGAAGGTGCGCAGATCCTTCCCCTGGTAGCTCACGGAGCCGCGAATCGGGCGGTGCATGCCGAGGAGGGTGCGGATCAGGGTGGATTTGCCGGATCCGCTTTCCCCGACCACGGCCAGGATCTCGCCCGGATAGAGATCGAAGGAGACCCCATCCACGGCCCGCACGAAGCCGGCGTGGGCGAAGACCCAGCGGCGCAGCGCGAACCTCACGTGTAGATCCTGTACCCGCAACAGCGGTTCCGAGGTCCCCGTGGTCCCCGATCGCTCTGAGACCAGTTGGGTCTGGAGCTCCATCGCCCTCGATCCTCCTCCAGCGTCCCCGATCATTCGTAAAGCCAGCAGCGCACCATCCGGCCCTCCCGGTGGATCACCGGGGGATCCTGAGCGCACTTTTCGAAGCGGGAGGGGCAGCGATCCGCGAACCGACAACCCGGTGGGGGCTGAATCAGACCCGGCGGCCGGCCTGGGATGAAGGTGAGCTCCCTGCGATGGCGCAGGCGGGGCACGCTGGCCAGCAGGCCTTGGGCGTAGGGGTGCAGGGGTTCGCGAAAGAAGCGCTCTGCGTCGCTGAACTCGACGATCTGGCCAGCGTACATCACCGCCACGCGGTCCGCCAGCTCGCTGGAGACCGCGATATCGTGGGTGATCAGAATGAAAGAAACCCCCAGCTCCCATTTGATCTGCTTCAGTTTGTTGAAGATGTTCGCCTGGGTGAGCACATCTAGAGCGGAGGTGGGCTCGTCGAGGATGATCAGGCGGGGGGAAGTGATCAAAGCCATGGCGATCGCGGCGCGCTGGCGCATCCCCCCGCTGAGCTCGAAGGGATAGCGGTGGAGGAAAGCCTCCGGGATCCCCACCAGCCGGAAGAGGTCGCGGGCCCGGGCGATCGCCTCGGCTCGGCTCATCCCCAGCTGGTTCAGGGCCGGCTCGATCACTTGCTCCCCCACCCGCAGCACGGGGTTGAGGGCGTTCATGGCTGCCTGTGGGACCAAGGAGATGAGCTTCCAGCGGACTTCCCGCCGGAAGCTTTCATCGTCCAGGCGCATGAGGTCCAGCCCATCCAGCAGGATGCGGCCCGCATAGGCAGCTACATTGCGGGGCAGCAGGCGCAGGATGGCCCGGGCCAGGGAGGATTTGCCACACCCGGATTCGCCCAGGATGACCAGGGCTTCGTTCTCCCCCAGCTCCAGATCCACCCCATCCACCGCGCGCACGATCCCCGCCCGGGTTCGGAAGTGGAGGGTCAGACCGGAGATCTCCAGAAGGATCTTCGAAGACACCATTCGGCTCAAATCTCCCGCAGCCGAGGGTTAAACACCCGGTCCAGCGCGAAGCCGAGGGTTGAGAAGGAAAGCCCTGCCACCATCAGGAGGAGGGCGGGCTCCAGCACCCAGTAGTAGGAGCCCTGGAGGAGGCTCCCGCTGAAGATCGCCTCGTCCAACACTTTCCCCCAGGTGGGCAACACGGGATCCCCCAGCCCCAGGACGGC
>JBEPYX010000287.1:0-3356 GCA_041641155.1 Thermoflexus sp. | reverse complement strand
GGGCCCGCCTCACCGGCCGGCCCGGCGTGGCCGTGGTCACCGCCGGCCCCGGGGTCACGGACAGCGTCACCGGGGTGGCCAACGCCTTCCGGGCCAACAGCCCGGTGCTGGTCCTCGGCGGCCAGGGGCCCTTCGCCCAGCTCGGCCGGGGATCGCTGCAGGAGATGGACCACGTGGCGCTGATGCGCCCCATCACCAAGTGGGCCGGGGCCGTCTACGAGACCGAGCGCATCCCCGAGCTCATCGAGGTGGCCCTCCGTCACGCGACCAGCGGCCGCCCCGGCCCCGTCTTCCTGGAGATCCCCCTGGACGTCCTCTTCCGGTTCGTGGACGAGCGCCACGTGGTTTTCCCGCGCTTCGAGCGCCCCGTGCCGCGGCCCGGCCCGGCGCGGCCGGCGCTGGAGCAGGCGGTGGCGATGCTGGCTGAGGCCGAACGGCCCGTGGTGATGGCCGGGAGCGCGGTCCGCTGGTGCAACGCCTACGGAGCCCTCGCCCGGTTCGTCGAGGAGTTGGATCTCCCCCTCTTCGTCAACGGGATGGCCCGGGGCGCGCTGCCGCCGGATTCCCCCCAGTTCTTCCAGCACGCCCGGCGCAAGGCCTTCGCCCAGACGGACCTGCTGATCCTGGTCGGAGGGGAGTTCGACTTCCGGCTGAAGTTCGGGCAGGAGGTCGCCCCGACGGCGCGGATCATCCACGTGGATCTGGAGCCGACGGTCATCGGCCACAACCGCCCGGTGGACCTGGGGCTCGTGGGGGACATCGGGGCCATCCTGGAGGAGTGGCGGCTGGCTGTGCGGGCGCGCGAGCCGGGACGGCGGTGGACTGGCTGGCGGGAGGCGTTGCGGGCGGTCGAGGCGAGCGAGGCGGCCTTCTGGGCCCAGGGGAAGGACGCCGCCGACGTCCCCATCCATCCCCTGCGGCTTTGCCACGAGCTGGCCCGGTGGATCGACGAGCGAACCATCGTGATCGGCGACGGCGGGGATATCGTGGCCGCGGCCTCCCGCATTCTCCCGGTTTACCGACCGGAGTGCTGGATGGATCCGGGGCCCTTCGGGTGTCTGGGGATCGGTCTCCCCTTTGCCATCGCCGCGCAGTTGGCCTATCCGGATCGGCGGGTGCTGGTGCTCTTCGGGGATGGGGCCTTCGGCTTCAACGGGTTCGAGTTCGACACGGCGGTTCGCTTCCAGCTCCCCATCATGAGCGTGGTGGCCAACGACGCGGCCTGGAGCCAGATCCGGCGGCCCCAGATGGAGATGGTGGGGGAAGCCCGGGCGGTCGCCACCGCCCTGGCCCCGACCCGCTATGATCGGATCGTCGAGGCCTTCGGGGGATACGGGGAGCTGGTCGAGCGGCCGGAAGAGATCCGGCCGGCCCTGGAGCGGATGGCCGCGGCAGGCCGCCCCGCCTGCCTGAACGTCCGCACCCAGCCGCTCCCGCCGGGCGTGCTCTCCGCGCGGTATTTCTGAGCGTCGAAGGCGGGCGAGGGACAGTGATGCGGGTGCTCCTGACCGGCGGCACTGGGATGTTGGGGCGGGCGATCCTAGAGGTCTGGGGGCCGCGGCATGAGGTCATCGCGCCGACCCGATCGGAGCTTGACCTGGCCCAGCCGCCCCAGATCTTCGAGGCGGTCGCCCGGATCCGACCGGCGGTGATCCTCCATGCGGCCGCCATCGCCGACGTGGACCGCTGCGAGGCGGAGCCGGATCTCGCGTTCCGGGTGAACACCCTGGGCACGGCCTGCCTGGCCGCGGCCGCCCACGAGGTTGGGGCGGTGCTGATCTTCATCAGCACGGATTACGTCTTCGACGGCGCCAAGGGCGTCCCCTACACCGAGTTCGATCCGCCCAACCCGCTCAACGTCTATGGGCGGAGCAAGTGGCTGGCGGAGGAATACGTGCGGACGCTGTGCCCGCGGCATTTCATCGTGCGCACAGCGTGGCTGTTTGCGCCGTGGGGGCGTCATTTCGTGAGCCAGACGGTGGAGCGCATCCGGCGGGGGGAACCCGTAGGGGGGATCGCCCAGACCAGCTCGCCCACCTTCGTGGTGGACCTCGCCCGCGCGCTGCTCCGGCTGCTGGAGATCCCCGCCTACGGGATCTATCACATTGTGAACCACGGAGCGGCTTCCCGCTACGAGATGGCCCGCGTCATCCTGGCCATGCTCGGGCGGAGCCCGGAGGAGGCGGTCCGGCTCTCGGCGGTCTCGGGCCGGCGCGCCCCACGGCCCGACCGGACCCCGCTGCGCAACTACGTGCTGGAGCTCCAGGGGCGCGATCCGATGCGGCCGTGGACGGAGGCCCTTGCGGAGTGCCTGAGCCGGATGGGGCTCTCCGTTCGCCCTCCTCCGCGGGACCTCCACTAAGGTGAAGAAAGAGGCCGGCCCTTCATTGGCCGGCCTCTTCCAGTTCTAGCTCCTCCAGTGGCACCTCCGCCTCGCACTTGAGACAGCGGGCGTTCTCCCGATCGTCCTGCACCAGGATCCCCCCACAGTGCGGGCAGCGCGCGGTCAGGGGGCGCTTCCAGATGGTGAAGTTGCACGTAGGCCAGTTGCTGCACCCGTAGAAGGTGCGGCCCCGCTTGCTCTTCTTCTCCAGGAGCTCCCCGCCGCACTGCGGGCAGGGAACCCCCAGCTTGTTGTAGAAGGGGCGGGTGTAGCGGCACTCGGGGAAGCGGGTGCAGCCGACGAACTTGCCGAAGCGCCCGTAGCGGATCCCCAGCGGCGCCCCACACTCCGGGCATTGCTCGTCCAGGATCTCGTGGTCCAGGGGGATCTTCTGGATCTCCGCCAGGGCGGTCTGGAGCCGCCGCTCGAAGGGCCCGTAGAACTGGCGCAGCACCTCCACCCAATCGACCTCGCCCGCCGCGATCCGATCCAGGTCCTCCTCCATCCGGGCGGTGAAGTTTACGTCCATAATGTCGGGGAAGTGCTGGACCAAGAGGTCCGTGACGGTGATCCCCAGCGGGGTCGGCACGAGGCGTTTATCCACCCGCTCCACGTAGCCCCGCTGGAAGAGGGTGGAGATGATGGGGGCATAGGTGCTGGGCCGGCCGATGCCGTATTCCTCCAGGGCCTTGATCAGCGAGGCCTCGGTGTAGCGCGGCGGGGGCTGGGTGAAATGCTGCTCCGGGAGCACCCGCCAGAGCCGCAACCGTTCGTTGGGATCCAGCGGCGGCAGAAGCCCGCCGCCCTCCTCTTCTTCCTCCGGCTTCACGTCCTCCTCCCGCGACTCCTCATAGACCACCAGGAAGCCGGGGAAGCGGATGGCGGACCCGGTGGCCCGGAAAAGATAGCGCGGGTTCTCCAGGGCCTCCAGCGGGATCTCCCCATCTGCAACCAGGGCGCGTGGCACCGCCAC
>JBEPYX010000286.1:0-3382 GCA_041641155.1 Thermoflexus sp. | reverse complement strand
CGCACCAGGCTCTCAAAATCCCGAACCGTAAACGCCATCAGAGCCTCCCGTCACGATGTTCAACAGCAGATGCGATGGGCGGCGTGGGGGTGCGAGTTTCCGGAGCTGGCCCCCGTCACGATTTTAAACAGCAGATACGCCTTCGCGCCAGCGGTCCCACCGTCGCGGCCGGACCTCACCCTGAGAGGAGTGTCGCAAGCAGTGAGGATACGCTCACGAAGGGGAGGAATGAACTTCCAGGCGGCGGGCAGCCCAGGCCAGGGCGACGATGCTCTTGGCGTCGCGCAGATGCCCCCTTTCGATTGCCGCCCAGATCTCCGACCACGGCATCACCACCACGCTCAGGGCTTCGTCCGGTTCCGGGCGCGCCGCTCCTGGCCTCAGATCCCGGGCGATGAACAGGACGATCTCCTCGGTGCTGTAGCCCGGCGTCGGCCAGATGACTCCCAGCCGCTCCCAGCGCCCGGCCTGATAGCCTGTTTCCTCCTCCAACTCCCGGCGGGCGCCGATGAGAGGGTCCTCTCCAGGCTCCAAGGTGCCGGCTGGGACTTCCAAACAGACTGCGCCGACCGCGTAGCGGAACTGGCGGACGAGCACCACCTGCCCATCGTCCAGAATGGGGACGATAGCTACAGCCCCTCGGTGTTCTACGATCTCCCGGATCGCCGTTTCTCCCGAGGGCAGGCGAACGGTGTCCACCCGCAGGTTGAGGATCCGGCCTTCATAGATCCGGCGGCTCTCCAGAGGGACCTCTTCCGTGATGGGGTTCCCTGAGGGGCCCTCATCATGGGCCAAGAACGTCGCCTTCGTCATCGCCATCGCTCATGGGCTCGGGATGATCAGGCGTTGCCCGGGGTAGATCGCGTTCGGGTTTGTGATCCCGTTGCGGGCGGCGATGGCCGTCCACAACATGTTGAACTTCAACCCGATGCGGAACAGGTTGTCCCCGGGCTGCACGATATAGATCCGCTCGCCCCCAGCCGGGGTCCCCGCGGGCGCGCCCGCCGTCGGGATGATCAGCCGCTGCCCGGGCACAATGAAGTCGGGGTTGACGAGCCGGTTCGCGGCCACGATGGCCTCCACCGTGGTCCCATAGCGCATGGCGATGCGGAACAGGGTCTCCCCAGGCTGGACCACGTGGGTCACCCCGGAGGGTGGGGC
Source organism: Thermoflexus sp. (assembly GCA_041641155.1). Taxonomy (GTDB): domain Bacteria; phylum Chloroflexota; class Anaerolineae; order Thermoflexales; family Thermoflexaceae; genus Thermoflexus. The sequence goes on along the minus strand of JBEPYX010000286.1, from coordinate 2,221 downwards.
GGTGGTCGGGGCGGGCGCGATGGGGAGCAGGGTGGGCGTGGGCAGCGGGGAGACCGGCAGCGAGACGGTCGGCACCTCCTCTGGAGCGGAGGGCGTCACGAGCAATGGGGTGGGCGTGGGCGGGGCAATGGGGATAGCGATTTCGGTGGGTTGGCTGACGAGCAGTCCCTGCGGCGTCACGGTAGGCGCAGGGCCGGAACGGGAACGGGTGGGGCGGCATGCGCCCAAGGCGATCGCTGCGATCAGGCCGAGCCAGGGTAGGGCGCGGATCCAATGCTTGCGATCCATAGGTGCCTCCTACGAAGGTCGAGCGCTCGGGTGGGGTCCTCGCCCGCCCAAGGAGTTAACAACAGACTAACACAGGGGGAGCAGGAGGGCAAGGCCCCGCGATCGAGACCCATCTGTGGGTAGGATGCGGGCTGGGACCTTGGGGTATGATAGAGAGGCAGCCCTCGATCTCAAGGAGGCGCGGATGATCGCCGGGGTGGAGATCAAAGAGCTTATCACCCACGTGGACGACCGCGGGTTCTTCCGCGAGATCCTGCGGGTCACCGACCCGATCTTCGCCGAGGGGTTCGCCCAGTGGAGCCACTCCCTGATGTATCCCGGCGTGGTCAAGGCATGGCACATCCATTGGAAGCAGACCGATTGGTGGTATGTGGCGGTGGGAACCCTTAAGGTCGCCCTGCACGATCTACGTCCGGATTCGCCGACCTACCGGCGGACGATGGAGCTCTACCTCGGTGATCACGCCCCACCGCGGGTGTTGAAGATCCCCCCCGGCGTCGCCCACGGATGCAAGGTGGTGAGCCCCACGCCCGTGCACCTTTTCTACATCACCTCGCGGACCTACGACCCTTCCGATGAGGGCCGTATCCCCCATAACGACCCGACCATTGGCTACGACTGGCTGGCGCCGCCGCCGATCCGATGATGCCCGCGCCGGCGGATATTTTCTCTGAAAGGGGCATCTATGGCAGCACTCTGAGCCCTAAGCCGAGGAATTCCATCGCATTATAAACAAGTGATATCGTAATTTGAATATATTGATGAGAGTTTGAACGGTAAGGCCTTGAAATGATTCGCAATACTTCGAAATCCTTCTGCCCTTGAAGGGCCGAACCGGCGGGGGGAGAACCATCGGTTCGATGAGCAGTTCCGTGGGATGAGTGGGTGGGAGAGCCATGCCGGCTGGATCCGCGAAGAGGAGGCCGGCAGGACAGGGAAGCCTCCAAGAAACCGAACGAACGGTTCGCGGTTCCGATGCCTTTCCGTAACCTCGTGATCACGGGCTTCGTGGGAACCGGGAAGACCACCGTTGGGCGCCGGCTCGCCGCCCGGCTGGGGTGGCCGTTCCTGGACTTCGATGAGGAGATCGTCCGCCGGACGGGGCGATCGATCCCGGAGATCTTCGCCCGCGACGGCGAGGCCGCGTTCCGGGCACTGGAAGCGGCGCTCTGCCAGGAATGGTCCGTCCCGCGGGGTTGGGTGCTGGCCACCGGTGGGGGCACCTGTATCCATCCGGCCCACCGGGCCGCTTTGCAGGCGGGGGGCCATCTATTTTTCCTCTATGCGGAGCTGGAGGAGATCGCCCGGCGGCTGGCCGGGGCCAAGGACCGTCCCCTGCTTCACCTTCGCCCTGAGGAAACCCTCCTGGAGCGGCTGTGGGCCCTCTGGAAGGCTCGGGAGGACGCCTATCGTCAGATCCCGCACTGGGTGGACACCACCGGGCGTTCCCCGGACGAGGTGGCCGAGGAGATCCTCCATCGCTATCGATCCCTCGAAGGCTAGAAGGATTCGCCCAGAGCTCCTGACCCGCGCGACGAGAGCGTCCTGGTCCTGGGAGCCAGTCGGTCCTTCTGCGGCCCAATGGGGCGGGTCAAACGAGCAGCGGATGTTTCACGTGAAACTTTCCTCTCACGGCCAGAACACGTGCGGCTTGCCGTCGAGGGAGAGATCCTCCAGCCGGGCCCGGCGGAGGGCCTCGAAGCGGCTCCGACATTCCGCCATCGTGTCGCCGCCCAGCTTCTCCAATAGGGCGTCCGCAAGGACGAAGGCCATCATCGCCTCGACGATCGGGCAAGCCCGGGGGATGGGGCAGAAGTCGGAGCGTTCGTAGCGGGTCTCGGTTGGCTGGCCGCTCCGCAAGTCCACCGAAGGCTGAGGGGTCAGGGTGGTGGCGATAGGCTTGAAGGCCACCCGGACCACGATGGGCGCCCCG
>JBEPYX010000285.1:0-3405 GCA_041641155.1 Thermoflexus sp. | reverse complement strand
ACTTCCCCTTCTATCGCCCCGGCGGGGCCCTCGAAGCAAGCCCATCGGATCCACAGGCCTTGGACCTCCTGCGGCGCGCCGATGCCCGCATGAACCGGCTGCAGACCGTGCGGATGGAGGAGGCGCTGAACGACGGCGACGGGCGCGCCCTCTTCGCCGTCTACGCGTTTCAGGCGCCCGATCGCATGCGCGTCCAGATCGAAGGCGGGGCGACCTCCACAATCATCGGGAACGTTCAACTCATCGAGGAAAACGGGAAGCGGATGACCCTGACGCTGGCGGTTCCCTTCGTGTTCCCGGATTTCCGAAACGCGGATGGGGTGGAGGCGGCGCGGCTCGGGCGGCTGGAACGCCTGGGGGAGATCCCCACTCGGGTGGTGGTGGCACGGGGCCGCTCCGCCGGGCTGGCCATGGCGTTCTGGATCGCGGAGGCGGACGCCCGTCTCCTTCAGGTGATGATGGCGGGCCCCGGGCACTTTATGGTGCAGCGCTATCTGGATTTCGACGCGCCGCTGAACATCGAGCCGCCATCGCCGGTCGCTCAACGGATCGGATCGGCATCCCCCGCCAGCCACTCCGCCAAGTGCACGGCGCGGACGGGTAGGCCCTGTCGATGCAGCCCTCCGCCGATGTGCATCAGGCAGCTCCAGTCACATCCCAGGACGACCTCCGCCCCGCTGGCCTGGACGGCCCGCACCTTCCGGGCCAGCATCGCCCCGGAGACCTCTTCGAAGTGCACCGCGAACAGCCCCCCGAACCCGCAGCACGCCTCTGCCTCGGGCAGGGGAACGTAGGCGGCCCCGGTGGCCCGGATCAGCCGTTCCGGTGCCTCCTGCACCCCCAGCACCCGCAGGAGATGACAGGACGGATGGTAGGTGACGGTTCCATCGCGCCGGATCCCTAGATCCGTGACCCCCAATCCATCCACCAGATACTGGCTCAGCTCATACGTCCGCGACGCCAATGCCTCCCACCGCCCGTAAAGCGGATGGCCCTCCAGCAGCACCCGGTAGCCATGGCGGACCATCGCCACGCACGAGCCGGAGGGGGCCACCACGGGGAGATCGGGGTCGAAGGTGCGCACCCAGTGCTCGGCCATCGCCCGCGCCTCCGCCCACCGGCCGACGTTGAAGGCCGGCTGCCCACAACAGGTCTGGGCCTTGGGGAAGCGCACCGTCACCCCCACCCGCTCCAGCAACCGCACCGAGGCGATCCCGATCTCGGGCCGGAGCCAATCCACCAGGCATGTGACGAACAGCTGAACGACGGCGCTCATTCCGCCTCCTCGATGAGCAGCGCGATCACCTCCTTCGGCCCGTGCACCCCCAGCGTCAGGGTCTTCTCGATGTCGGAGGTCCGGCTGGGGCCGGTGACGGCGATCAGCGCGGTGCTTTCCTCCAGCCACTCGGACAGCGCGCCGGACGCCCGCGCGGCGGCCAGCCAGGCCGCCATGCACGGATACACCTGGGGGCGCCGGACCAGCGCGATGTGCAACGGGGGCAAGAGGGAAGCGCACCGCATCCCCCCGCGGCCTCCGGCCAGCCACAACGTCCCCGTGTCGGCGAACGCAGCGACCACATCCGTGATCCCGGCTTCGGCGATCGCCCAGCGGGCGATCCCCAGATATCGGGGGCCCTCCTCTCGGGGCAGGACGCCGCTGATGATCGTGAGGCCGGCCCCCTCCAACGCCCCCCGCAGCCCCGGATAGGCGCGCATCGTGCGCGAGTCCATGAGCACATGCCGAACCCCACGCGCCCGCAACGACTCGAGGACCCGCTGCGCGGCCTCCTCCTCCGTCGCGCACCGCTCCGCCTGCACCCCGACCGCGGCCCAGGCAGCCAACAACTGCTCGATCGCCACCTCGCTTCCCGGGGGGGCGTCCAAGGGCCACGCCGGCGTCGGCGTCGGCGCGGGCGATCGTCGGGTCACCCGACGGCGCACCGCATCCAGAACGGGGTTCGTCATGAGGCCCTGCCTCCCTCGCGGGATGCCCACCAATCCCGGAACGGGGATCGCTGCGGGACCGAGAGATCGCGAACCGCGGTCCAGGCCCGCAACGGCCCAAGCCCACGGCGCAGCCAGCCCTCCCGCCCCAGACGGCGCAGGAGGCCCATCGCCCATCGGCCGATCCGCTCCCACAGCGCGGGATGGCAGGCGGCGGAAGCGAACAGCCATAACCCGACGCGTTCCCAGGCCGGGAGCAGGCTTCCCGCCCGCATCTGCCGCCAGCGGACCAGCAGGTCCGGGATCGCGATGCGCACCGGGCAGATCTCCTGACAGGCGCCACACAGGCTGCTGGCGTAAGCGAGCTCCGCACCGGCCCCATCCCCCAGCATCGGGGTGACAATGGACCCGATGGGGCCGGGATACACGCTGCCATAGGCGTGCCCACCGATGGCCTGGTAGACCGGACAGGCGTTTAGACATGCCCCGCAGCGGATGCAGTAAAGGGCCTCCTCCAGGGGCGTCCCCAGCCAGCGGGAGCGGCCATTGTCCACCAGCACCACGTGGAGCTCCTCCGGCCCGTCCGGTTCCTCGCGGCGGCGGGGGCCGGTGAGGAAAGAGGTGTAGGCGGTGAGGGCCTGGCCGGTGGCGCTGCGGGCCAGCACCCGCAGCAGGATCTCGGCGTCCTCCCATGTCGGCACCACCCGCTCGATGCCCATCAGGGCCACGTGGATCGGCGGCAGGGTGGTCACCATGCGCCCGTTGCCCTCGTTGGTCACCAGCACTAGAGTGCCGGTCTCCGCGATGCCGAAGTTGACCCCGCTGATGCCCATGCGGGCCTCCAGGAACACCTGGCGCAGGGCGCGGCGGGCGGCGGCGGCCAGCTCCGGGATCTCGTCGGTGGGCGGCATCCCCAGGTGCTTCTGGAAGAGTCGCGAGATATCCTCCCGCCGTTTGTGGATGGCCGGGGTGATGATATGCGAGGGGCGCTCCCCGGCGAGCTGGATGATGAACTCCCCCAGATCGGTCTCCACAACCCGGATCCCGGCGGCCTCCAGGGCGTGGTTCAGGCCAATCTCCTCGCTCACCATGGACTTGCTCTTGGCCACCACGGGGATCCCGCGGGCACGGGCCAGGTTCACCACGTAATCGCACGCCTCGCGGGCAGTGGCAGCCCAGAAGACTTTGCCGCCGCGCCGCTCCACCTCCCGCGCGAACTGCTCCAGGTAGCGGTCCAGGTGGGCGATCGTGTGGGCGCGGATGGCCCGGGCGCGATCCCGGACCGCCTCCGCGTCGGGGAGATGGGCGAAGGCCTGCGCGCGGCTCGCCCGGAACGCCACGGTGGCCCGGTCCAGGGCCTCCCGCAGCGTCGCATCGGCCAGGGCCTGTCGGATGCGCGTTCGAAAGGCGGGACTGGGGACGGTCATGGGCATAGCCTCCCTGGAGGATTCCAGCAGCCCC
>JBEPYX010000284.1:0-3408 GCA_041641155.1 Thermoflexus sp. | reverse complement strand
AGACGTCGCGATCGTTCCGGATCACCCAGGGCCCGATGGCCAGGGTGCCAGGCGGCAGGGAGAAGGAGTGGCCGCGCTCCCCGATGCGGCTGACGTATTGGGTGATGATGAAGTCGACGGTGATGAATTGAGCGGCCATGGTGGTCATGATGAGGTAGAAGCCTTTCACGCGCGCGGAGGGCAGGCCGAAGAGCACCGACCAGAGCCCGGCCACAAGCATCGCCGCGAGGAAGGCCAAGGGGTAGGGGAGGTGGTGCTGGAGGACCAAGACGGCGCACGTATAGGCGCCGGCGGCGATGAAGGCGGCGTGGCCCAGGGTGACCTGGCCGGTGTAGCCGATGAGGAGCTGTACCCCCATGGCGGAGAGGATGGTGTAGCCGATCAGGTTGGCCAGGGAGAGCCAGTAAGGGGAAGCCACCTGGGGGAAGATCAGGAACAGGAAAACCAGCAGCCCCCCCATGCGGAGCTTCACAAAGGTCGTCGGCCACAGCGCTTGATCCTGTTTATAAGTGGTAAAGAACGTGCCCGCGGGCAGGCGCATGCGCATCGGGACCCCTCCTGCTCACACCCGTTCGATCCGCACCCATCCGAAAAGGCCGTAGGGCTTGATCAAGAGGGCCAGAGTCATCACCGCGAAGGGGAAGATCTCCTTCACCCCGCCCGGGGTGAACCGATCCAGGTAGCCACCGGCCAGGTTCTGGAGGACCCCGATGAGGATCCCGCCGACGATCGCCCCGGGGATCGAGTTCAGCCCGCCCAGGACCACGGCGGGGAGCACCAGAAGGCCCAGGTAGCCCACCGCGATGTTGACGCCGTTGATGTTCCCCAACAGCGATCCGCCCACCCCGGCGGCCATGAAGGCGATGGCCCAGGCTGCGGCGTAGACGAACTTGGGGCTGATCCCCAAGGCCATCGCTGCCATCTCGTCATCCGCCATCGCCTGCATGGCCAGGCCCCATCGGGTGTAGCGGAAGAACGCGACGAGGATCCCCAGCAGCGCCATGGCTGCGATGAAGCTCCAGAGATAGACCTGGCCGATCACCACCGGGCCCAGGCGGATCGGTTCGTATGGGAAGACGGGCGGGTGGAAGACCCGCAGGTCCGTGCCCCAGATCAGCTCGATGATCCCGCGGAAGAAGAAGGAGAGGCCCACAGTGACCATAATCACCGTCAGGACGGGCTCCCCGATCAGGCGCCGCAGGAAGATCCGCTCTGTGAGCAGCCCCAGGATGGCCCCGATGATCAGGGTGGCCAGGAGGGCCAGGGGGAAGGGGAACCCCCACTCATAAAAGGTAAGGGACACGTAGGCCCCGATGAGGGTCAGCTCCCCCATGGCCATGTTGAGCACACCCGAGCACTTATAAATCAGCACCCAGCCCAGGGCGACCAGGGCGTAGATGCTGCCCACCATGATCCCCGTGAGCACCAGCTGGAGAAAGATCTCCATCCTCTCCGCTCCTGTCAATCGGCGACGATCCCCTGGGGTCTATATCGCTTCGGATCCAACCTGGCGACCGATCTCAAACCGCCATGCCCGGCGATGACCAGAGGCTGGGCCGGGCGGCGATCATTCCTCCACCGCCTCCTGGGGCACCAGGACCTGCACGCCTCCCGAGGGCACCGCTGCCGGGAGGGGCTCCAGGTCCATAATCCGCAGGTCCGCCCGGATGGTGTTCACGGTGCCGTCCTCGTAGGTGATGGTGGTCTCGAAGTGGACCTCGTGGGCGGACGGGTCGTAAAGGGCCTCGACGATCGGGCGATAGCGCTGCATCAGGAAAGCGCGGCGGAGCTTGCGGGTGCGGGTGAGCTCCTGATCGTCGGCGTCGAACTCCTTGAACAGGTTCACGAAGCGGACGATCCGAGCGGGCTCCGGCAGGCTCGGGTTCACGCGGCGGATCTGAGCGGCCACCAGCTCGTAGACCTCTGGCTTCTGGGAGAGCTCCTGATAGCTGGTGTAGGGGATGCGCCGAGCTTCCGCCCACTTGCCGACTACGTTGTAGTCGATGCAGATCACGGCGGTGACGTAGGGCAACTCGTGGCCGATCACCCACGCGTCTTTGATATAAGGGCTGAACTTCAAGCGGGTCTCGATGTATTGCGGCGAGAAGGGCCGGCCGTCGCGCAGCCTCATCACGTCCTTCGAGCGGTCGAAGACCACCAGGTGCCCGTCTGCATCGATGAACCCTCGATCCCCGGAGTGCAGCCATCCATCCCGCAACGCCTCCGCCGTCGCCTCGGGGTTTTTGTAATAACCCTGGAAGACGCAAGGGCTCCGGGCGAGGATCTCCCCGTCGGGGGCGATGCGGATCTCCGTCTCGGGGATCGGCTTGCCGACCGTATCGAACTTGATATCCCCATCCCGGTGGAGCACGGAGATCCCGGCGATCTCCGTCTGGCCGTAGATCTGCTTGAGGTTCACCCCCAGGGCGTGATAAAAGCGGAAGTGATCCGGCCCCATGGCGGCCCCGCCGGTGTAGGCATAACGTACCCGGATCAGCCCCAGGCGATCCCGCACCGGCCGGAAGACCAGCCAGTAGGCCAGCCACCCGAGCATCCGCTCCAGCAGGGTGGGCTTCTGCTTGGCGAACTTCCGATCCGCCAGGCGATAGCCGATGGCCATCCCCCAATCGAAGACCTTCCGCTTCAACCAGGTCGAATCCGCATGCAGGACCTGGATCGTCCGGACCATCTGCTCCCAGACTCGGGGCGGGGAGAAAATGATATGCGGGGCGATCTCCCGCAGGTCGTGCCAGGCCGTCTCCGGCTCCTCTGGGAAGTTCAGGGTGAACCCGGCCAGGATCCCGCTGGAGACCGACATCATCTGCTCGCCGATCCAGGCGAAGGGCAAGAACGAAACGTATTCATCATCTTCGTAATAGGGATCCACCCGCATCAGGTTCTGGCCCATCTTGAGGAGGTTGTAGTGGGAAAGCAGCGCCCCCTTGGGCTTCCCCGTGGTCCCCGAGGTGTAGAAGAGCAGCGCGATCTCATCCCCGTGGCCCTGGGCCACCAGCTCATCGAACAAACCCGGGCGCTCGCGCGCCACTTCCCGGCCCAGGCGCATCACCTCCGTCAGGGGCATCAGCATCGGATCCTGGTAGTTACGCATCCCCTTGGGGTCGTCCCAGAGGATCCGCTCGATCCGGGGGCAGCGGCCCCGCGCCGCCAGGATCTTGTCGACCTCCTCCTGGGTCTCACAGACCACAAAGCGGGCGTCGCTGTGATCCAGGATGTAGGCGATCTCATCGGGGAGACTGTCCTGATAGAGCCAGACGGCCACGCCCCCCAGGCTGAGGACGGCCATCTCCGCCCACAGGCCCTCGGGCCGGTTATCGCCGATCAGGGCGACTTTGTCCCCCCGCCGCAACCCCAGCCGGTGGAACCCAAGGGCCAGGGCCTGGACCCGCT
>JBEPYX010000283.1:0-3416 GCA_041641155.1 Thermoflexus sp. | reverse complement strand
CAGGCGCTGTCCCTCGGGGGTGAGGACGGATTCCGGATGGAACTGGATCCCGAAGGTGGGATGGGCCCGGTGGCGGAGGGCCATGACCTCCCCCTCGGGCGTGCGGGCGCTCACCTCCAGGATCTCGGGGAGCGGCTCGGCCACCAGGAGGGAATGGTAGCGGCCGGCCATGAACGGGCTCGGCAGCCCGGCGAAGAGATCACGGCCGTCATGAAGAATCGGCGAGGCCTTGCCGTGCATCAGCCGTCCGGCACGGACCACACGGCCGCCGAAGGCAGCCGCGATCGCCTGATGCCCCAGGCAGACCCCGAGGATGGGGACGCGCCCGCTTAAGGCGCGGATCACCGGCATCGTGATGCCCGCGTCCTCCGGCCGCCCTGGCCCCGGCGAGATCACGATGGCGGCGGGGGCCATCCCGATCACTTCTGCGACGTCCGCCGCGTCGTTCCGGATCACCCGGAGCGGGACCTCCTCATATCCGGCCTCCTGAAGCAGGCGGCCCAGGATCTGGACCAGGTTGTAGGTGAACGAATCGTAGTTATCAATGACCAACAGCATCCTGCGCCTCCGCCGCGTGGCTCTGATCCACCGCCAGCTGCATGGCCCGGGCCTTGTTGCGGGTCTCCTCCTCCTCCCGCTCGGGGATGGAGTCGGCCACGACCCCCGCCCCGGCCTGCACGATGGCGGTGTTTCCCTGCACCATCACCGTGCGGATCGTGATGCACCAGTCCGCGTTCCCCCGGGGATCGAAATAGCCCACCCCGCCCGCGTAGGGCCCACGGGCCTCTCCTTCTAGCTCCGCGATGATTTCCATCGCCCGCACCTTGGGGGCCCCAGAGACGGTGCCAGCGGGGAAGGTGGCCGCCAGGGCGTCCAGGGCGTCGCAACCCGGGCGCAGCCGCCCGCGGACGGTGGAGACCAGATGCATCACGTGGGAATAGCGTTCGATCACCATCCACTCCTCCACCCGCACCGTCCCATACGCGCACACCCGCCCCAGGTCGTTGCGGCCGAGGTCCACCAGCATCACGTGTTCGGCCTGCTCCTTGGGGTCCGCCCGCAGCTCCGCCTCCAGCGCCCGATCCTCCTCCGGCGTCCGGCCCCGGGGCCGCGTCCCGGCGATCGGCCGGACCGTCACCTCGCCCTCCTCCACGCGGACCAGCATCTCCGGCGATGCGCCGATCAGCGCCAGGCTCTCGCCGTTCCGCCCCAGGCCCGGGAGATTGAGAAAGAAAAGATAAGGGGAAGGGTTCAGGCGGCGCAGGGCCCGGTAGATGGCGAAGGGAGGGCATGCGATCGGCCGGCTCCAGCGCCGGGCCAGGACGATCTGGAACGCGTCGCCCGCGGCGATGAAATCCTTTGCCGCACGCACCATGGCGCAGAAGCGCTCCGCGTCTACATGGGCCCGCCAGGCGGCAGGCGCGCCAGGCAGCGGCGGGGAAGGAGGGGGCGGGGGTGGGGGATTCTGCAAACGGCGCTGGAGGGCCTGCCACCGGGCCTCCACCGCCCGCTCCGCCCCCGGCTCCGCCAGGCCGATGAACGAGAGCGTCTGGGTGACGTGGTCAAAGACCAGCAGGGTTTCCACCTGCATCAGGATGGCGTCTGGGAAGGCGAGGCCCCCGTGAGGCGGCCGGGGAGCCCGGTCGAAGAAGGCGGCCATCTCGTAGCCTAGGTAGCCGGCCAGCCCGCCGATCCAGCGCGGCAGAGGATCGGAGGACGGCTCCGGCGCCATGGCCGCGAGAGCCTCCCGCCAAAGCGCGAAGGGATGCGTACGGCGCAGGTCATACCGGCGCCTCCCCCCAGGCTCCAGTTCCTCCATCCAGTCCCCATCCACCCGGTAGATCCGGCGGGGCATGAGGCCGATGAACGAATAGCGGGCGAGGTAGGCCCCGCCCTCCACGCTCTCGAAGAGGAACGAAGGCCCCTGCGGACGCAGCGCCTGATACAGGCGGATGGGCGTCCACAGATCAGCGGGCATCGTCCAGCGCACCACCCGCATGCCCTGCCGGGTTCGAACGGACGCGTTCGACATCGTCCCCTCCGTTCTCCGCGACCCCCTGCGGGGTCGCAGCGCTGCGATAAAAAAGGCGCCCGTCCCGTGCGGAGGGACGGGCGCCGAAAGGCCCCGTGGTGCCACCCTCATGAGGCCGGCCCGTGCGGTTTCGAGGAAACAAAACACCCCCGTCGGTGAGACGAGGGTGTTGCACTGGCCAGCCCCACTCGTTCGCGGGGACAGGATGGATCGCCCATCCGATCCCCTCCGCCCAGATAACGGTGGCGACTCCGGCCCAGACTACTACGGGCACAATCCGCCCGGTTCATCCGGCGACTCCCGGGCCCATTCAGCCTCGGCGTGCGTAGCGGGCTCCCACCTTCCCCCGCCTCTCTGGACGCCGGCCCGAGGCCTACTCCTCCCGTTCATCGTCTTTCACGGCCCTATTCATTTTGCCCTCAACTATAGTCCGTTCCCCCTATTTTGTCAACTCCGAGCCCGCGGGCCTACCAGCCCACCCCCATGACGCTCTCCGGCTTGCACGCTCTTCCCCATAGGATGGGGAACCCCAAGCCGTTCGAGTTCGTCTCATCCATGAGGAACAGAACAGAAGATATCAAGCGACAAAAGGGGTGAGCCGATGCGGTGGGTCCTTGTGATGCCGATCATTGCACCGGTGATGGTCGCATGTGCCCCCTCGCCACTCCCTTCGCCGTCGCCGACACCCAGCGCTCCTACGAAATCGGAGGGGGTGCTGATCATTTTTGAAAGGAGCGGTGGGATTGCAGGCATCCATGAAATCTGGCGGTTCTACGGGGATGGCCGCGTCATTCGGGAGGAAAGGATCCGAGGGACCCCATTCGTGGCGCGCCTTCCGGCTGAAAATATCGAAAGGGTAGCGCGGCATCTGATCGAGACCGGCTTCCTGGAGTTGGCCGACGAGTATATGCCGACGAACCCCTGCTGCGATCTGTTCACCTATCGGCTAACCCTCGTATACGAAGGGAAGACCAAAACCGTGACGACGATGGACTTCGCGGAGCAGCCGCGGGCGCTGGTGGAGGCGCTGAGGGTGGTAAACGAGCTCATACGGCTTACAGAGCGGTGACGAACTCATACGGCATACACAGAGCTGTATAATGAGCAGGGCATTCAAACGCGGAAACGCGGTGGGGTGGGAGGATGAGCCTGCTTGCCGGGAGCGGGCTGCTGTTGATCCTGTTGCCCTTGATCTTGGCTGGCCTCCTGATGGGTGGGATCCTGCGGCCGGACCTCGCCGCGTTGCTCTTGGTCCTTGGGCTCTCCTTCAGCGGGCTGCTTTCCCCCCAGGAGGCGTTCAGCGGGTTCAGCCGCTCCGCCGTCATCGCTTTGATGGCCCTGTTCATCCTCACCGCCGGCCTCAACCGGACCGGAGTCTCCCAGA
>JBEPYX010000282.1:0-3427 GCA_041641155.1 Thermoflexus sp. | reverse complement strand
CGAACACTGCCCGGGGCGGCCGGGCCACCCGTTGCCCGATCACCCCCGAGCTGGCCGACCTCTGCGCCCGGGCGGCCGCGGCCGTGGGCGGCGGGGTGCTGGCGCTGGACCTCTTCGAAGACCCCCATCGGGGACTTCTGGTCAACGAGATCAACCACTCGATGGAGTTCCGGAACTCGGTCGAGCCCACCGGCGTGGACATCCCCGGCGCCATCGCCGACTTCGTGATCCACGTGGCCCGGCACGGATGGGCCGCCGCCCACACCCCACCCCTCCGGGAGGTCCAGCGATGGAACGGATCCGCGTGAGCATCGTCGGCGCCTCCGGCTACGTCGGGGGGGAGCTCCTCCGCCTGCTGCTGCGCCACCCCTTCGTCGAGGTCGCCCAGATCACCTCGGAATCCCATGCGGGGGAGCCGGTCCATCGCGTACACCCCCACCTGCGCCGAGCGTCGGCCATGGCGTTCTGCCGGATGGCGGACCTCCGGCCGTGCGATGCGCTCTTCATCGCCCTGCCCCATGGAGAGGTAGCCCCCCGCATCGAATCCTTCGCCGCCCTGGCACCCATCCTGGTGGACCTCTCGGCCGATTTCCGGCTCCGCGACCCGGAGGCCTACCGGCGGTGGTATGGCCGCCCGCACCCCCATCCGGAGTGGCTCCCTCGCTTCGTCTACGGGTTGCCCGAGCGCTACCGGGAGGCGCTGCGCGGGGCCCGTTCCATCAGCGGGGTCGGCTGCAACGCAGCCGCGGCCATCCTGGCCCTGTGGCCGCTGGTCCAGGCAGACCTCCTGGACCCGGAGCGCCCCATCCTGGTGGACATCAAAGCCGGCTCCTCGGAGGCAGGCCGCGAGCCGAACCCGGGATCCCACCATCCCGAGCGCCACGGCGCCATCCGCCCCTATGCCCCAGTCGGCCATCGCCACACTGCCGAGGTGCGCCAGGCCCTGGGCCGCGATGGGATCGTCCTCTCCGTGACGGCGGTGGATGCGGTGCGCGGGGTGCTGGCCGTCGCCCACGCATGGCCCCGGGCCCCGATCCGCGAACCGGACCTCTGGCGCGTCTACCGGGCCGCCTACGGGGAGGAACCCTTCATCCGGCTGGTCAAGGACCGGCAGGGCCTCCACCGCCTGCCGGACCCCAAGGCGGTGGTGGGCAGCAACTTCGCCGACATCGGCTTCGCCATCGAGGAGGAGACCGGGCGGATCGTTGCCCTGTGCGCCCTGGACAACCTGATGAAAGGCGCGGCCGGCTCCGCGGTCCAGTCCCTGAACATCGCGATGGGCTGGCCCGAGACCGCGGGGCTCGACCTCATCCCGATCTATCCGGCGTGAGGGAGGGCAACGCCGGATGCCCGAGAACCCAGGCGCGATGGGAGGCGCGCGATGTGGGTGATCAAGATCGGTGGGAACGCAGCGGTAAACGCGGAGGCGGCGCTCGATGAGCTGGCGGCGTGGGCCCGGGAGGGCCGGCGCTGGGTGCTCGTCCACGGGATCTCAGCGGAGGCCGATGCCCTGGGGGAGGCCCTGGGGCATCCGCCCCGCTACGTCACCTCGGCCTCGGGCTTCACCAGCCGCTACACCGATGCCCAAACGCGGGACATCCTGCTGATGGCCTACGGCCGGGTCAACGCCCACCTGGTGGCCGCCCTGCACCGCCGCGGAGTCCACGCCATCGGCCTGCGAGGGATCGACGGCGGGTTGCTGCGGGCCCGCCGGAAGGAGGCCCTCCGGGTGCGGGAAGGGGATCGGATCGTGATCCTGCGCGGGGATTACTCCGGGACGCCAGCCGAGGTGAACGCGACGCTCCTCCGGACGCTCCTCGATGCCGGGATCTACCCCGTGATCGCCCCGATGGGGCTGACACCGGAGGGAGAAATCGTGAACATCGACGGCGACCGGGCGGCCGCCTCGATCGCCGCCGCCCTGCGGGCGGAAGGGCTGATCTTCCTCACCGGCGCCCCTGGCCTGCTCCGATCGTTCCCCGATGAGGGCACGCGGGTCGCCTGGCTCACCGTGGAGGAGCTGGAGACGGCGATGGCGTGGGCGCATGGGCGCATGCGCCACAAGCTCCTGGCGGCGCGGGAGGCCCTCCAGAACGGCCTCTCCCGGGTATGGCTCGCCGACGGCCGGCGCCCGACGCCGCTGACGGCCGCCCTCCGGGGGGAGGGGACATGCATCGTTCGCCCGTCGCCCGGGGCCAACGACAGCTCGCCCGCCGAGCCCATCCGTTCCCCAGCGGAATGAACGAGGGGGCTGCCATGGACGTCCAGGCACTGGAGAACCGATACACCAGCGGCGTTTACCCCAAGCGGGAGTTGGTGCTGGTCCGCGGGGAGGGCGTCTACGTATGGGATGAGCGAGGGCGCCGGTATCTGGACGCCACGGGGGGCCAGGGAGTGGCCCTCCTCGGCCATAACCCTCCGGCGGTCCGCGCGGCGCTCCGGGAGCAGATGGATCGCCTGATGATCTGCCCGGAGATCTTCTACAATGACCGCCGGGCCGCCCTCCTCGAGGCCCTGCAGGGGATCCTGCCGGGAGATCGCCCCTGGCGGATCTTCCTCTGCAATTCGGGGGCAGAGGCGGTGGAGGCCGCGATCAAGTTCGCCCGCCTGCGCAGCGGGCGCGCGGAGATCGTCGTCGCCCGCCGCGCCTTCCACGGCCGCACGATGGGCGCCCTCTCCGCCACCTGGAACCCGGCCTACCGCCAGCCCTTTGAGCCCCTGGTCCCGGGCTTCCGACACGTCCCCTTCAACGACATCCCGGCCCTCGAGGCCGCGGTCGGTCCCCAGACGGCGGCTGTGCTCCTGGAGCCGATCCAGGGGGAGGGCGGGGTATGGCCGGCCGATCCCGCGTTCCTCCAGGCGGCGCGCGCGCTGTGTGATCGCCACGGGGCGGTGCTGATCTTCGATGAGGTGCAGACCGGCTTCGGGCGGACGGGGCGCTGGTTCGCCGCCGAGCATGCGGGAGTGGTCCCGGACCTGATCGCGATGGGAAAGGGGATGGCCGGCGGGTTCCCCATCGGCGCGGTCGCCTTCCCGGCCGAGTGGGGCCCCCTCCCCGCCGGCGCCCACGGTTCGACCTTCGGGGGGAACCCGATGGCCTGCGCCGCCGCCCTGGCTGTCGTGGAGACGATCCGTGCGGAGGGGCTGGTGGCCCGGGCGGCCGCCCTGGGCGCGGCCTTCCAGGAGCGTCTGCAGCAGATTCGCTCCCCCCTGGTGCGGGAGATCCGAGGGCGGGGGCTCATGGTCGGCGTCGCCCTCCGGGTGCGGGCCACGCCCATCCTGCGGCGCATGATGGAGGACGGCGTGCTGGGGCTCCCCGCCGGCCCCGACGTGGTCCGGTTCCTGCCCCCCTTGATCATCGAGGCCTCGCACCTGGAGCAGATCGCCGCCGCCCTGGAGCGGGCACTCGCCGAGGTCCCCCTCGCGG
>JBEPYX010000281.1:0-3446 GCA_041641155.1 Thermoflexus sp. | reverse complement strand
CCTTGCTGGAAGCCGACGCCTTGGGCCGCTTGCGGACCGGGGCCGCCACCGGCCTGGCCACCCGTTACCTCGCCCGCCCGGACGCGCGGATCGTCGGCATGTATGGGGCAGGGCATCAGGCAGCCACTCAGCTGCTGGCCGTCTGCGCGGTCCGCGCGGTGGAGGAGGTTCGGGTCTACAGCCGCACCCCCGACCGTCGGGAGGCGTTCGCCCGCCGGATGCGCGAGGCCCTCGGGATCCCAGTGCGGGCGGTGGACCGGCCGGAGGCCGCGGCCGAGGGCGCCGACATCCTGATCACCATCACCTCCGCCCAGGAGCCAGTCCTCCGGGGCGCCTGGCTGCGCCCCGGCATGCACATCAACGCCGCCGGCTCCAACATGCTGATCCGCCGCGAGCTGGACGAGGAGGCGGTGACCCGAGCGGATCTCATCGTGATCGACGATCGGGATCAGGGGAAGATCGAGGCCGGCGACTTCCTGGAGCCGCTGGAGCGGGGCCGGCTACAGTGGGGGCGGGTTCACGAGCTGAAAGACGTCGTGGCCGGCCGGGTCCGTCGCCTCGACCCGGATCAGATCACCCTGTTCAAATCCCTGGGGGTCGCCTTAGAGGACGTGGCGGTCGCGGCCCTGGTGTATGAGCGCGCCAGGGCCCAGGGGATCGGAGAGTCAGTCCGTTTCCTGGAGGATCTGCCGGGGGTTGACGGCGGTCGCCGTTTTTATTAGCATTCGTTTCAGCCATGAGGCTCTCCGAATGAGCGCGCAGGCAGATGGATGATGAGGGAGAGATCCCGCTTCCCCGCTTCAGGCGCGAGGAGAATCCCACCGACCATCAGGCCGGCTTCACCGGCGCCATCCGGGCGACTCCGCGGCGCGTGCCGCTTCCCTGCACCGGCAAGGTCCGCACCCCAGCGCGCACCGAAATGACGATGAAATCCGGAACGGAATAGAGGATGCCGGAGCTCCCCGAGGTCGAGACGCTGGCGCGAGAGCTGCGGCCCCATGTGGACGGCCGCCGCATCGAGCGGGTGATCCTGTATTGGCCGGGAAGCGTCGCCCTCCCCTCGCCCCGCGCCTTCATCCAGCGGATGGAGGGGCGGACGATCCAAGGGATCCGCCGGCGTGGGAAATTCCTCTGGTTCGTGCTGGATGAAGGGGCATGGCTGGTCCACCTCAAAATGACCGGCCGCCTCTTCGTGCTCCCGGCGCCGACGCCCGACGCCCACGCCCGGGCCGATTTCCTCATGGACGACGGGCGGGTCCTGCGGTTCCACGACCTGCGGAAGTTCGGCCGCCTGTATTGGGCCCCGGATCCCGAGCGGATCCTGGGGGCGCTGGGGCCGGAGCCCCTTGACCCGCAGTTCCGCCCGGAGGATCTCGCCCGACGGCTTGCCGGCCGCCGGGGGCGTCTGAAGGCGCTGCTCCTCAACCAGTCCGTCATCGCCGGGATCGGGAACATCTACGCCGATGAAGCCCTCTGGCGGGCGGGCCTGCATCCGATGCGGCCCGCCTCCTCCCTGACCCCCCAGGAGATCCATCGCCTGTGGAAAGGGATCCGCGCGGCCCTGCGCGCCGGCCTGCGGCATCACGGGACGACCATCCAATGGTATCGCCGGCCGGATGGGGGAAGCGGAGAGCACCAGCGCTATCTCCGCGTCTACGGACGAGCGGGCCAGCCATGCGTCCGATGCGGGACCCCCATCGCCCGCCAAACCCTTCACGGCCGCAGCACCTACTTCTGCCCTGCCTGCCAAGGATAGATATGAGGAAGGCCCCACACAGGATAGAGTCCGATGGACAGCGTTCGGGGAGTGCCCCCATGGAGGTGGCGGTTCCGGATCGGGTATGGGCGATCGGGGTGGATTTGGCGTGGTCCCCGCGGAACCCGACGGCGGCGGTCGTCCTCCGCTGGGAAGCGGATGGGTGGGCGGTGGCCGCGTGGGCGGAGGCCCTGGGGTCGGACGCAGAGATCCTGGCGTTCCTGACGCCCTATCGGGAGGATCCATGCATCATCGGGATCGACGCCCCGCTGATCGTCCCGAACGAGACCGGGTCGCGGCCATGCGACCGGCAGATCGCCTCCCGGTTCGGGCGCCGCCACGCGGGCGGCTATGCGGTCAATCGGCGCTGGCTGGGCTCCTTCGGGGGCCTGCGGGGGGAGGCCTTGGCCCGCGCCCTGGCCGCCTGGGGCTTCGCTCTGGAGCCCCCCGCCACCCCGCGGGCTTCCGTGCGCGCGGTCATCGAAGTCTTCCCCCACCCAGCGGCGGTCATCCTGTTTGGCCTGCGGCGGATCATCCGCTATAAACGATCCCGTCGGGGGCCGTGGATGCGCGGTCTGCGCCGTTGGCACCGCCGGCTGCTCACGCTGGAGGGGTTCCACCCGCCCGTGCGCTGGCCGGAGGCCTGGCGATCCCCTCCCCTGGCCGTTCCCACCTGCCGGGCGCTGAAGGCGTGGGAGGACACGCTGGATGCGGCCTTCTGCGCATATATCGCGGGCTACGTATGGTTCCACGGGCCGGCGGGCTACGAGCAGGTCGGGGATGTGGAGACCGGGTATGTGATCCTCCCGCGCCGCATCCGGGCTGGGGATCCTTCCATATGATATGATTTTTCGTTCGCCGGGAGGAGCAGACGAGATGAGCTCGCGATGGCCGTGCTGCGACGAGCCGCTGCCCGAGGAAGTGCGGCGCGGCCTGGAGCAGTTCAACGCCGGGGAATATTTCGAGCAGCACGAAACCCTGGAGCGCGTGTGGCGCGCCGAGGCCCGCCCCGTCCGCCGGATCTATCAAGGGATCCTCCAAATCGGCGTGGCCTGCTATCAGATCCAACGCGGCAATTACGCGGGCGCGGTGAAGACGCTGCGCCGCGGCCTGGCCCGCCTCGCGCAGGCCCCGGATCGCTGCCAGGGAATCGACATCGCCCGCCTGCGGGAGGACGCCTCTCGGTTGCTGGCGCGGTTGGAGGCGCTGGGCCCCGAGGGGCTTCCCCTACTGGATGCGCGATGGTTCCCTCGGGTGATCTTCGAATGAGAGCGGCGCGGGGTATCTCCCCGCCGCTTCGCGATGTGGATCCGGAGGAGCGGCGGGCGTGGCCCCTGTTCGGAAATCTTGGACAACCCAACGGGAGGTGCAATGAAGGCGGTGGTGATGCGACGGCGCGGCGGGCCGGAGGTCCTGCAGGTCGAGGAAGTGACCACCCCGACGCCCGGTCCGGGGGAAGTGCTGGTGCGCGTCCACGCCTGCGGCCTGAACCACCTGGACCTCTACACCCGGGCGGGCGCCCAGGGACGCAAAGCGAGGCTCCCTCACATCCTGGGCCTGGAGCCGGCGGGGGAGATCGCCGCGCTGGGGGAAGGGGTCGCCGGATGGAAGGTAGGGGATCGGGTGCTGGTGGGGGCCTTCATCGTATGTGGGGCGTGCGAATTCTGCCGCGCGGGCATGGACAACCTGT
>JBEPYX010000280.1:0-3451 GCA_041641155.1 Thermoflexus sp. | reverse complement strand
AGCCCTCGCTCATAATCTTGATTTCCATCTGAGGCCGGAAGTACAGGGGCTCGGCCCGGATGCTGGACAGGATGTCCCGCTGCCCACCCTCCAGGTCCGGCGCCTTCTCCAGCAAAAACAACAGCAGATCCCGGCAATGCTGACCCTGGGGCGGGGCGGCCCGCTGCCCCCAGTGCGGCCGCCCCGCCCAAGCGGATTGGGCGCATTGCCCCTCCTGCGGGGCCCCGCTGACCGGTCGCTCCGCATAGCGATCCCTCCCCCCCAAAAAAGAAGAG
The DNA here is from genome assembly GCA_041641155.1 of Thermoflexus sp. Taxonomy (GTDB): domain Bacteria; phylum Chloroflexota; class Anaerolineae; order Thermoflexales; family Thermoflexaceae; genus Thermoflexus. The sequence continues at coordinate 3,176 of JBEPYX010000280.1, read as the reverse complement.
GGTAGGGGCTTTGTTGTCCGCCTCTACCCTCTTCCCACCTCTCGCCATGAACTGCTGCTCTTGAGGGCCGATATCCCAGGCCCCGCCCGAGCCACGGGACAGGAAGCTACCGGGCCAGAACGGCGCTCATGACTTTCAGGCCGAGCTCCATCCCCTCCCACGGCAGGCCGGCGTGGAACGGTTTCCCGTTGCGGAACCGCCACGGCAAGTAGAGGCCGAGCAGCGCCTTGCCGAGACGCCACAGGGGAGAGCTCCCTACTTTGTAGAGATGGATGGCTTCCTCTCGAACCTCGATCGGTAGGTCCGGCCGGCCCGTCACCCGCAGAGGGACCTGGGCGAAGGTCGCCGTGTCGAACTGCTCCATCACGCACATGCTGGTCGGCTCGAACTGAAGCCTCGGCTCCTCGCCCATGATCCGGGATGCGATTTGGTCGGCGGCAGTATCCCCCTGCAGCAAGGCCAGGAATGCCTGCTTGACCGGGAAGTCGGCGGCATCACCCACCGCGTAGATGTTCGGGTGGCCGACGACCTGCCGGGTCCCCAGGTCGGTTTGAATGAAGCCTCGGTCGTCCGTGGGCAGGTTCGGGAAGCTTGCGGCGGCCACATAGGGCGGGAAGGAGATGAGCAGGTCGTAAGGGAGCACCTCCCCGTTGCGGTAGAAGACCCGACCGGGCTCGACCCGCTCCACCACATACTCCGTTTGGCCGACGATGCCCCGCCGCTCGAACTCCTCGGTAACCACCTTGTGCAGCCTCGGCCCAAAGGCCTGGATGAAGCTCTTCTCATAGGTGGTGTAAGTGATCGAGACCCGGGAGCGGACCCCTTGCTTGCGCAGCCAGGTATCCAACATGAAAACGATCTCATACAGGGGACCTGAGCATTTGTTGTTGGGCGGCACCACAAAGAGCACTTCCTGGGTCTGCCCTTCCCGGGCTTTCTCGACCAGCTTCTGGATGCCGGTCCTCAGCTGGAGCATCTCCTGGGGGGTCCAGATCGTGTAAGCATGTTCGGCGAGGCCGGGGATCTCCTCCGCCCGCATGCCGGCACCCGTGGCGATCACCAAGTAGTCATACGGGAGGATCTGACCATCCGCCTGGACCTTCTGACGGTGCGGGTCGATCTCTCGAACAGATGCTTGGACCCAGCGGATGTCCTGGCGCCGAGCCGGCTCCGCCAGAGGGATCATGAGCCGCTCGGGCTCCAAACCGAAGGGGATATAAATCGTGTTCGGTTTGAAGAGGAAATGGTCCTGGTTCGAAACCAGGGTGATGTCAGCCCGATCGCGCAGCCGCATTCGCAAATAGAAGGCGGCTTCGAGCCCCCCAAACCCACCTCCCAAGATCACGATCCGTGGCTGGCTGGAAAATCGCGGCGTGCCCATCATCCCCTCCTGAGCATCTGGATTGATCGAAATCCCGACCAGCTTCCTTATTGTCATACGGCGAAGGGAGCCATTCGGTAAGCTCCTGTCCCGAATTCCCACAAGCCGACCACCTTTTATGGACGGCCTTTTCTTCACCCTTGAAGCTGGTTCTCCTTCAGCCCCCGGTTTGATACGTTAATGATCACTGGCTTATCTTCAACACCACTTTACAGGCTTCATACTTGGCAGCATTGGCGAAGACATCATAGGCTTCCATCACCTTATCGAAAGTGAAGGTATGGGTAGCTAAAGGACGGGGATCAAGCTTGCGCATTCGGATCATATCGAGCAGTAGAGGGATCGTGTAGCCATCCACTAACTGCGTGGTGATGGTCACGTTCTTGATCCAGAGTTTCTCTAAATGAAGGGTCGCGGGACGGCCATGGACGCCGATGTTGGCGACGTTCCCACCTGGTCGCACTAACTCCGTGCACAGCTCGAAGGTCTCGGGGATTCCTACCGCCTCGATTGCGACGTCGGCCCCTCCATCGGTGAGGGACAGAACCTCACGCACCACATCCTGCCTTGACGGGTTCAGGACGTGATCAGCGCCCAGGCGACGTGCCATTTCCAGGCGCTTGTCATCTATGTCCGCGACGATCACCATGCGCGGGCCATGGAGACGGCTCGTCATTAGAGCCGAAAGGCCGATGGGGCCGGATCCTATGATCACAATGGCGTCGCCGGGCTTCACACGCCCCCTCACAATGCCGCATTCGTATCCGGTGGGCAGAATGTCCGTCAAGAATAGGACATCTTCGTCCTCAAGTTCGGGCGGCACGGGGTAAAGGCTTGTATCCGCGAAAGGCACTCGTGCCAGCTCAGCCTGCAAGCCATTGATTAGGTGCCCGAATATCCAGCCACCTCCACCCTGGCATTGGCCGTACATCTGACGACGACAGTAGGAGCAGATACCACACGCGCTGATTGCAGGCACAATGACCCGATCGCCTGGTCGAAATCGCCGCACTGCTGATCCGACTTCTTCTATGACCCCTACGGCTTCGTGGCCAAGAACGGTGCCTGGCTTCACCTCAGGCACGTCCCCCTTCAAGATGTGCAAATCGGTGCCACAGATGGTGGCCGTGCGCACCCGAACGATGGCATCGGTGGGTTCCTGGATGCGCGGTTCAGGAACGTCTTCAACCCGCTTGTCTCCAGGCCCGTAGAAGACCACTGCCTTCATTTTGTACCCCCTTTCTTTTTCTTATCAAAATCCTTATCAAAAATAGGGTTTCCCATGATTGACCGATCCCCATCGGATATCTGCCCGGTCAACCGGACGCCCCATTCCTGGTTGAAACTGTAAGCGAGAAGAAGCCGCATTGGTAGAGGCTACTGTCCCTTCTTTCGCAGGACAAATGTCACGGGTGCGGCGCTCAGTGGCGGGCGGACTTGACTTACCCCACGGACTCCAACGGATGTCCTGGGCTCAGCAGCCCAGCAACCCACAGCGATGGGCGATGGGCGGCGATGGCGGGGTCCTTGCGAAGTCGCCTCTCCTGGCTCACCCGTGATCCATCCGCCGAGAGGCCTACGCCCGCTCGGGGTCGAGATCGCCTCCTACGCGGGGGCGGCTCTCCAGAGTCGCCGTTGCGGCGCGCCGGGCGGTGTGCGCTCCGAACCGGGGGATCGGCGGGGCCGAAAGAGCCTCCGGCGGACCAGGCAAAAGCCCTGCGGCGATCGGCCGCGATGGCCTGGGGCTTGACAAATCCCCCCGGGCCAGTATAATCTAAAGCCAAACTGCGGAGGA
>JBEPYX010000279.1:0-3455 GCA_041641155.1 Thermoflexus sp. | reverse complement strand
AGATTTCCTCACCCTGCCCGACCCCTCGCAGATCACCCTGAAGGAAGAGTGGCGGCGCCGGTTCCGGTAACCATGAGGCGGGCCGCTGCGCGCTGATCTTCCGCTAACCCATCGTTTATGGATCTTTTATCTCCCGCTAACGCCGCTCTAAAGTCCTCGGGGCTATGTTGAGGCTGGAAAAACCCCAGGGGTGCAGTCGGGGGTCATCCTCGAGCGAAAGGAGGTGAGGCCTATGGCGCGCGAGCTGATGGTCCGGGATCCGTTCGACGCGGCGTTCATGACGCTGCGCGAGGCGATGGATCGGCTGTTCGATCAGGCCTTCGTGCGGGCCTTCGATGGGTTCACCACCTTGGGCGTGGGCACGCCGGTCAACATCTACGAGCTGCCCGATCGCTACGTGGCGGCCATCCTGATGCCCGGCGTGCGGCCCGAGAGCCTGGAGGTGCAGGCGCTGGGCTCCTCCCTGGCCATCCGCGGCGAGGTGGCCCTGCCGGAGATCGAGCATGACAAGAACGTCGCCATCCTGCGCCGCGATTGGACCGGCGGGCGCTTCGCCCGGACGATCGAGTTCGGCGATCCCATCGATGCGGAGCACATCGAGGCCCGGCTGGAGAACGGCGTCCTGTACCTCACGGTTCCGAAGGCCGAGTCCGTGCGGCCCAAGGTGATCCGGGTGCAGGTGGCCCGCTGATGGGGAAATCGGGGGCAGGGCTCTACACCTGCCCCCGATTTTCCATTCCTCTACGAGTTCAAGCGCTCCCACTCCGCCTGCAGCTGCGCCCGCCGGGCCTTCAGCTCCTCCAGCTTGCGGCGCTCCTTCTCCACCACCGCCGCCGGCGCCCGGACGGCGAACTCTGAGGCCAGCAGCGCCTCCGTCCTCGCGATCCGCGCGTCCAGATCGGCCAGCTCCCGCTCCAGCCGGGCCCGCTCCACCGCCCGGTCCACCATCCCCTCCAGCGGCAGGTAGACGCGGATGGATCCCGCCGTCACGGGCAGCGCCTCCGACGGCGGGGTGGGGATCTCCGCCGCCAGCACGAGCCGATCCAGGTCCAACCGGGCCAGGGCGGCCAGCAGGCTCCGATGGGCCTCCAGGACCGGCTGGAACTTCCCCGCGGCAATCCATGCGGGGATCCGCCGCTCCGACGGCACCCGCCGCTCCTCCCGCGCGTTGCGGATCGCCCGGATGGTCGCGATCAGCGCCTGCATCCCCGCCTCGGCCGATTCGTCCACCGGCCCCGGGGCGGGCCAGGAGGCCACGATCAAGGCCTCCGCGCCGTCCGTCGCCCCCGCCCGCTTCAGATGGCCCCAGAGGGCCTCGGTGATGAAGGGCATGAAGGGATGGAGCAGGCGGAGGATCCCGTCCAGGACGTAAACCAGGACCCCTCGCGTCCGCGCTTGATCGGCCGCCGACCCCCGATAGAGGGGCTCTTTGGCCATCTCCACATACCAGTCACAAAACTCGTCCCACGTGAACTCGTAGATCCGACGCCCCGCCTCCCCGAAGTCGAAGGCCTCCATCGCCTCGGTGACCGCCGCCACCGTCCGATGGTAACGGGAGAGGATCCAGCGGTCCGGCAGGGTGAGGGAGGGATCCTCCATCGAGGGCCGCTGGATGGGCCCAGGGAGGGCGCTCAACACGAAGCGGGCGGCGTTCCAGAGCTTGTTGGCGAAGTTCCGGCTCCCCTCCACCCGCTGGAGGGAGAGGCGCATGTCGTTGCCCGGCGTGGACCCAGTGGCCAAGGTGAAGCGCAGGGCGTCCGCCCCATATTCCTGGACCACCACCAGGGGATCGATGACGTTGCCCTTGGTCTTGCTCATCTTCTCGCCCCGCTCGTCGCGCACCAGCCCGTGGAGATAGACGATGCGGAAGGGGATCTCCCCAGTCATGGCCAGGCCCATCATCACCATGCGGGCCACCCAGAAGAACAGGATGTCGTAGCCGGTCTCCATCACCGTGGTGGGGTAGAAGTAGCGTAGGTCCTCCGTGTCGTCGGGCCAGCCCAGGGTGGCGAAAGGCCAAAGCGCCGAGGAGAACCAGGTGTCCAGCACATCCTCATCCTGATGGATCCGGGCGCTGCCGCACCGGGCGCAGGCCGATGGGTCCTCCCGGGCCACGGTGATGTGCCCGCAGTCGTCGCAATACCACGCCGGGATGCGGTGCCCCCACCACAGCTGGCGGCTGATGCACCAGGGGCGGATGTTCTCCAGCCAGCGGAAGTAATCCTTCTCAAAGCGCTCCGGCAGGATGCGGATGCGCCCCTCTTTCACCACCCGGATTGCCTCCTCCGCCAGGGGCTTCGTGTTCACGAACCACTGGAGGGAGAGCAGCGGCTCCACGATGGTCTGGCAGCGCTGACAGCGGCCGGGGGCGTAGCGGTGGGGCTCGATCCGCTCCAGCAGGCCCTCCCGGCGCAAGTCGGCGACGATAGCCTCCCGGGCCTGGAAGCGATCCAGCCCGGCGTAGGGGCCCCCGTTCTCGTTGATCGTCGCGTCCCGGTTCATCACGTTGATCCGGGGCAGCCCGTGCCGCTCCCCGATCTCGTAGTCCGTCGGGTCGTGCCCCGGCGTCACCTTCACCGCCCCGGTTCCGAAGTCCCGGTCCACCGCCGGATCGGCGATGATGGGGATCCGACGGCCCAGGGCGGGCAGCACAGCGATCCGCCCCACCCAGCCGGCGTAACGGGCGTCTTCCGGGTGCACCGCCACCGCCGTATCCCCCAGGAGGGTCTCCGGACGCGTGGTGGCCACGGTGATGAAGGCCTTCGCGCCCTCCGCCCAGCGTCCGCTGCCCCATGGCGCCGTCGGCCCCTCCCAGCCGTCCCCCAGGAGCGGGTAGCGGACGTAGTAAAGGAACCCCTCCTCTTCTTCCTCCCGCTCCACCTCCAAGTCCGAGAGGGCCGTCTCACAGCGGGGGCACCAGTTGATCAGATATTCCCCCCGGTAGATCAGGCCCCGCTCGTAGAGCCGGACGAAGGCCTCACGCACCGCCCGGGAGTAGACGGGGTCCATCGTGAAGCGCTCCCGGGTCCAGTCGCACGAGGCCCCCAACCGGCGCAGCTGCCGGGTGATGGTGCCCCCGTATTTCTCCTTCCAGGCCCACACCCGCTCCAGGAACCGCTCCCGGCCGAGCTGGTGGCGGGTCAGGCCCTCCTTGGCGATCTCCCGCTCCACCATCACCTGGGTCGCGATGCCCGCGTGGTCCGTCCCCGGCACCCAGAGGGTCGGATCTCCCTTCATGCGATGGTAGCGGATCATCAGGTCCTCCAGGGTCACGAACATCGCGTGGCCCATGTGCAGCTCCCCGGTGACGTTGGGCGGGGGCATCGAAATCACGAAGGGCCGCTTCGCGGGGTCAATGGTCGGCGTGAAGAACCCTTGCTGCTCCCACCAGCGGTAGATCGGCTCCTCCAGCTCCTGCGGATGGAAGGTCTTGGGAAGCGCCATCGCCTCGGCTG